>NZ_JBQSVK010000011.1:0-90748 GCF_052376195.1 Psychrobacter sp. AOP7-B1-25 | reverse complement strand
AGTCTTTCAAATGCTTTTATCATAATGAAGATTACTTTCCATCGTTTTCATAATAATTTTCAAGGCTTATATATATCTGCTGATGCAACTGTTTTTTGACATTGTAACTCGGAGTGCTAGCACCACGATATAAAGCTAAAATACCGCCTTGGCCATCAACGAAAATGTCAGTGTTTACGCCAGGAAAAAATCCAGATTTATTATATATAATAAAATTATGCCCACTTTTTTGGTAAGGTTCTAAAGCATAGCCATAACAACCACCAATCTTATCAATAGCACAAGGTGTTTGAGCACGTGATAATATATTTATTGGCTGCTCATTTAACATATCACGAGTCAGTAGCACCATAGACTTAGCTGAGCCTGATAACCCTCCTACCGCTGATAATGATTCTCTAAAATCAAAATACTTATAGTAGCTTGCGCCATAGAAGTTTTCATAACGATAATCATAAGTAACCTCATCTACTAAAAAACTATCATCAACAAATTTTATATCTTTATTATTAAGTTGATATATATCTTCTGCAGCCTCACGAAAAGTAGTGCCCGTAATTACTTCTACTACCGCTCCTAATAAGCAATAGCCTACATTAGAGTATTGAAACTGTGTATTAGGATCAAAGTCCAACTCTACTTCCGCAAGTCTCTCTATATTAGTAGGACACCAAGGTTTAACACCCATAGTCAACATCGGGGTATAGGTTTTAAGTCTATCAAAACCAGCACTATGCTCTAATAACATACCTATCGTAATATCATGAATACGCTTATCTTTAGGCTCTGGAACATTAATAATACTCATCAGTTTCTGATCTAAATTTAGCTTATCTTGGTTTATCAAATTCAATACTATCGCTGAAGTGACAACTTTAGATACACTGGCATAACGAAAGCGACTATCCACATCTATTGAGTGTTCACCACGAAAGCCATCTTTCCAACCACTTTCACAATGGGAGAGCTTACCGTTTTTACTTTGATAGACTATTTGATTACTCATCGATTTCTGCTCAATGATAAGATTGTCCATTAACTCATACATAAAATCTGGCGCAGCATCTGAACAATAAATGCTAGACTTAATATAAGGTAATTGCAGATGATAGCTCGCCTGATCTAACCACTTGTGCTTAGCAGTATACAAATAAGTCATCTCCAGTATAACTGCCAAAGAAACTATAATGATCAAACTATTTTTAATTATTATCTTACGGTTCATTTTAGAAAACTTATCTTGATAGTGAGTACTTTTGAAAATTTAATAAAAAAAAAGAGAAGGACTAGCCCTCTCTTTTTTTATTAAATTTTCAAAAATTATTATTAAGTTCCAGATACAACACTACAGCCTGTTGGAGCATATTTATCATCTACAGTAGTACTACATGACCAAGCACCTGCTGCTGTACGTGTCCATTTAACATTTTTACCTGTGATTGTCTGTGCAGCACTTTGACCAAATGTACCAGTAATAGTAGCGTTAGACGTGCTATCAGTAGGGAAGACAACTGTAAAACCTGTCTGCGTTGTTGTATCAGTATCAGTATCACCACCAGCATCACCATCACCACCAGCATCATCAGTAGCAGCTAATAAATTACTATTAGTCCAACCAAGATCACATTTAGCTGCCGTTATTTTACCTTCTAAAATACAAGTTTCTACTGCAGTTTTAATCGCACCAGTTTCTGACATAACGCGGCTAACTTGTGATTTAGCAACATAGTTCTGATACTGAGGGATAGCGATCGCAGCTAGAATACCGATAATAGCGATAACGATCATTAGTTCGATTAAGGTAAAACCTTTTTGAGTGGTAGCGTTCATAGTACGTCCTTTAGAGTAAGGTGATAACAAATCGATTGATACACTATTTAGTATCACTATCTGCCATCTATCATAAATATAGGGTTTGTTAGATTGAGTAGTAACTTAACTTACTCATCTAACCTTATTATTATTAATGTTGCAGATAACGTGCCAACTTATCACTGTTAATCTGATTTTAGATGTAAGAGGTATATTTGTATGCAATAAAATATATACCAAACGATTTTTGCTTTGATCTAATTAAAACCAGTATAATTATTACTACTAGAATACTTAAAATTGTCAGTTTATGTAATTAGCAGATATTTAGTATAATGTTAGATGACATTTTTTGTCAGCTTTATGCGCAAAATGACACTTAAGAACTATCTCCATTCATCATTCTTACCACATTTTTTATTTGTATCACTGCCACGACATTTAATGCCTCGATAGTCTAAACTGATTGCGCCATCATTCTTCATTCGTTTACTAGGTATGGGTGTGGCTACTATAGTCCATGCAGATGTTAACGGATTTGGGGATATTGCAACCGTATAAAGCGCCTCATTTTGAGGATAATTACCTACAAGATCTGTCGTAACAACGCTACTATATTTTCCTTGTACCAACTTTCGGCTTTCGATCGTACTAGCAATATTATGCATCTCACTCATCATATCAGCTCGATTGGTTCGCTCGACGTAGCCTTGGTAGCTTGGATAGGTGATCGCTGCTAGTATTCCAATAATAGCAACGATGATCATCAGCTCTACTAGAGTAAAACCTCTACTACTATAAATGTCGATATTTAAGAAATTATTATTCTTAATATTCACCACGATTACCAATCTCCTTGATTCGTACCACAGCTCGTTGCCGCTATAGCTACCTCGCTACTATTTCTACAACGCACTCCACTACTGGTCATTAAGAAATAATCTGCATACTCAGTAGTACCAGACTTTTTTGGTTCAGCGAGCATCTTCCAAGTTCTACCTGTCACATTATCTACTCCTGCTGCTGTCACTAACGACTTAGTAGAACTACCGCCATCGACTAAGGTAATCTTATAGTTATAACTGGAGGCGGTACTACCACGTGGTATATAAATGACAGAATTAGCATCATCGTATTTGTAGACTACCTTGTTTGTATTATCAATATTCTTGGGGCGAAACCCTTTATAAGTCAACGCTGATGCCCGCCAGCGTTCAAGCTCAATCTGTAGTTGTTGCATCTGAGCTTGCGCTTCTAATTCAGCATTACGCACAACATATTGGCGGTAACTGGGAATAGCAATGGCAGCTAATATACCAATAATAAATACGACGATCATCACCTCGATAAGAGTAAATCCTCGATGATAGCTTTTGTAAGTAGTACTGTTCATACACATGTAGTATTGGGTCTGCATAGTCATGCCTTATCCTAGTCTGGAGATTTTTCATACCAGCGCTGAGGCGTTAGATTGTAACCACTCATGTTGCCAAAGATACCACCTGTTCCCATCCCTGCTGTTTTTGATGGTGTACCACTACCATCAATCGTATGTGGCAGTACATTAGGACCAGTAGCATTAGAGTCTCTACCACCATATCCAGTACGATTATCAGTTACTACCTGCTCAGAAAAAGTTTGATTACCTATTAGCACTTGGACATTCGTGGAATCTTTACTGAATGCACCCAATGCTAGCTCTTGTATTCCCTTACCAGCTCTTACAAAGCCACCTGTACCATTAGCAGAAGAGTCAGCTTCGCATATACCCCAAGGTAAGCAATATAATTGACGTTCTGACCCACCAACGACTTGTGCCGAACAGGTATTGATAGTCGTATCATACTGCATCTCAGGGCTATAAGCGGTCATATAGTAGATACCACCCAATGCTAACCCCTTACCCATACTCTTGACGTGCTTGATATTAGAGTAACCATCGAAGTAGGTTAATGGGTAACTCCAACCTGAAAAGACGCCGTTCTTCATAGCTGTCAATACGCCCGACTTAGTTTTTGCTACTGTTGCTGCGCCTGTAGGTGTAGTCACTTTATCAAAAGGTAGAGACGCCAACTTATCTAATGTCAATTCATTGATTACAGACGAAAAATTATTGCCGTATAAATTACTATTAACCAAATCTCTATCTATAATACCGAATAGTCGATCGGCTTCTGACAATTCCTTACGATGACGTGATAAGGGACTACTGCGATCTCCTGATGCGATATTTACTACAGCTAATCGTTTGCCACTAGAGGTCTCATCATCAAAAAAGCTTACCGAAGGCTGAGCATAGAATCGATACTGTAAGCCTTTATTAGCCAAAGATTTAGAAAGCGCGTCACTGCTACTATCGCCACTGGTATTGAGTATCCGACTTACTCGACGTACAAAGGTGTTGATACCAGCCGTTGAGCTCACATTACTACCATTCTGCAAATCCACTCGATAAAGCTGTCCACCTAAATCACCAAAGTACAAGTGATCAATAAATCCATCGTTATCACGGTCAAGCGTTGTAATTTCACTCACTATACTATGCTTCATAGACGATACATTTATATTTTTCCCACCTGCGTTTTCATTTGATAATGACAGAATAAGATCGCCTGTTTCAGCATCTGCAATATAAACGGCATTACCCTTTGCTTGCGTGATATTGCTACAGTTACTAAACTTATTCGTCGAAGAACCTAGTTTGAAAGTCGGGTCTTCGTAACATTTGTCATAGCCTCCACCGAAGATAATAACTTCTTTGGCTGCCGTACCTATTTTAACTTTACCTACTACAGGTTTCGACATGATCATTCCTATACGACCATAACCCGAGGTACTAGAATCAATGGTAAATAACTTCTTAGGATTATTGATGTCACTGATATCCAATCCGTATAGACCTGTGCCACCCTTACTCAACCCACCATAGATTCTCATGCTATTGGCCGTGACCTTACCACTACCATCAGCATTGTATTTATAATCGTATTTACCTGTCATAGTCCAAGGCGCATCAACACCAAATACGGGTGGGTTATCTGTCGTTATATTCGTACTAACCACATCTTCTTTTAGAGCTTTCAGTTTCACCTGATTAGTAATGAATTGTTTGGGAATGAAAGCCATGCTCTCCTCCCCTGTATCAGATTTAGCAAGATGTAATGCCCCTTCCATAGAGCCAAACATAATATAATCGTTTCGGTCACTATCATTTGTCGAGATTTGTCCTGCATCCGCATCTATCGTGTTAGGGTCCGAATCAGTATTTTTTGTAGGTGAGTTAATCTTACCGCCGTAGCTCACAAGCGTAGGCTCTGAATGCAGTACTCCACCTAATACCTTTACTTCGCCACTAGGAGTAGTAATGAGTTTCTCAAGCTCAGCCTCTTTATTACTGGCATCGTTAATCTTTTTAATAGATGCCGCGTCGATAGTAATATCGTAGCCTAAAAAGCTTAGTAAATACAATTTTTGCTCTGCACCATAACTGTTATCTAAATCTGCAAAACCAACTAACTTACCATTTAAGACTGATACCTTCTTTAAGGCATTGCCATTTTCTACATAGACCGAACGAGTCGAGTTACTAGCTGCAGTAGGAGATTTAAGCTGAGCATAGAAACCACCTGCTGTTATTCGATCATTGGCATTGACCGTATTACCATCTTTATCCACTGCCGTATTGTTCTTATTACTCCATAGATCCCGTGCATTAGGATTCAAATCTGCAGGAAACTTCTTACCTGTATTATCTATATTGCCATCTTTATCCATACTGACATACAGTCGTGTATTGGCACTACTGCTTGTAGCCGACTTACCGTATAGTGTTCCCTGATTGACTTCGTACTTTTTTAGATTACCAGGCCATACCAGTAGACTACTATTCACCTTTGGCTCTAGCATTGGTAAGTATGCATAAGGTTGGATATTTTGAGCACTAAGTGGATCTTGAGGAATAGTAATGGTACCAGAAGGAATACTGGCTATATCATTATCAAGCTTGGAGACAAATGATAAAACGCTATTTACGATATCTTTGGAATCTTTTGCATAATAAAACCCACCTTCACCAAAACCGCCAACACCCGAGAATCCAGTAAATCCAGTCTTGTCGTCACTGGCTTCCATACCTAGATTACAGGAGTTTTTAGCATCTTTATCAGTTAATAGATCACAGCGGTAGTATTTCTTTTCATAAGGAGTACCGTCGGATAGTACTGACTGTATAGAGCTATAGTTACTAGAATTATCAAAGGCATTAAAGCTACTACCGAAACCGACCATAGCTGTCTTGATACCTTTGTTTCCTATAGCTTTCGCATAGTCACCAATACAGTCCCACCCAGCATTGCTATTGCCGCTGGCATTTGTCATCGCTGAGCTACAGCTAAAACTACTCGTATTTAGCGACTGTCTCATTGAAGTTTGCGTATTACTTGTACTATTATTTGGAGAACCATCTGTCAATAAGTATATACCTGTACCCGCACATTGAGAGCTTTCAGGCTTAATGTAACTAGTACTATTACGAATAACATTATCATTGCTAATGTTCAAAAAACCACTGTATTCATTACCTACGTTAGATGTTGACGTACCAAGGACATAGGCTCCAGACTCTGTATAAGCTGTAGCCGTAGGAGTACCACCACGTGGTTCCAGCCTAGCTATGTAACTTCTTAAACTTGTTTTTTGCACAGTAGTTAACGGCTTCGCTGCTATTCCTATTTTTCCAAACCTAGAAGCAGTACTTGAAACATCCTTGTTATAACCATATGACCCTGCCCCAATACTTATATTCTCATCCATTTTTGGATTGCGTAGTAATTTGAATACAGCTACTTTAAGCGCACTTAGTCTATCTAAGCGCCAATTGGTAGGTACGTCACCTGCAGCAATCTCAGCGACAGTTCGAGTATCTGTGACAGTAGTATCTATACAGTAAGTTATCTCGTAGTTTTCACCATTTTCTATCCTACTCTCTCTAACAAAATTCTCTCTAAAGTTTGCAGGATAGGCGCCAGCATTTAAAGCTGTTTGCACCACTGTCTTACTATCATTGCTATAGTAGCAAGGCTTACCATATATGTCTTGTAATGTAGGCGTGTGATAACGATAAGTAGTATTTACATTCTCAATCACTGTGACAATTCGATCTTCATATCTAAAACAAAAACCCAAAAAATAAGCAACACAAACGCGCTCAGTTCTTGTAACCTCTACAGGTTCTGTTACCGTATAATCTGATCGTTGATAGTTTGAGCTACCATAATCATCCCATAAACTATCAATACGGATACCATTCTGAGTAAAGTTACCCATACTGCCTGACTTATCTAACATCAACATGACAGTGGGCTTCGTCTCGCCTACAGGCGGTTGATAAATTGATAAGTCTCCTAAGGTACTATATGTGGCAGCACCTTTTGAGTCATAACTAACCGCAGCTTGGGTATGTGTTGTAGTAAAGAGAGCAACTGCAGACAAAGCTAGAACCAGTGCCGATACTCTAAAGGTCACCCGAGGAGTACATAGTGATACTGATGATGAGCTAAAGTTTTTCATAGGGTACTCCTTGGAGTATAGGTTAAAGCAGTATCAAGTAGAACAGTTTTAGACAACATCCTCATTTAGGCGCTCCAGAAGCAGATATGTTCAATAGTTTTTGACAGGCTGCACTGATTTTATTACTTGAACTCCCTTTACCATAATCTAAACACTTTTCAGATGTCAGCAAATTGTCTAGTTTGACATCTTCGACTAAGGTTTTTGCTGGTACGCCCTTACTCGCTAAACATTGGGTTAATGTCTGATCATAGTATTTCGTGACATCATTGCCGTCTTTATCTTTTTCTGCATAACCGTAATCAGCTGCGTTTTGATTCGGCTTTTTTAGACATTCTAAAATTTCTTTTTCACCTGCTTGGGTCATTCCAGGTAAGAATGAGGTACTAAATACGCGAAAATTTGGTGAAGTACTAGTGGCATCAGACGTGGTAATAGTGCGCTGCGTCGGCACATACTCAAACGGCTCTGAAGCAATCATGTCACTGCTAGGTCTCGTCACTGCTACCTGTGTCATAACGTTATTACGAGCATTACTAAAGTCTGATACGTTACTGACTCTGCAGAAACCACCTGAACTTGAAGCACCTGTAACTAGCTTACTACCACCCCTAGGATCTATCACGGTAGCTTCATTCATCTGAAAAAAATATGCATCGCGTGGTCGATAACAGAAGACTATTTGATCACCTCTATTGTCCTCTGCCCCCAAATTCATAAAGTAACCGAACATACCAGCTGAGCTAAGTGCGATACTCTTTTGTACCACGGCTTTTGAGTCAGTTTGATCTATATTTATTATTTGCTCTATACTTTTATTAGTGTTATCCGCAGTGTTTAACATCAGCGTGTCAGCCTGCTCGCTAGTCGCTAGCTTCAGATCAGTAGTACTGTTCTTTACCGCTATCGCACCTGCCAAAGTAATTAAGATCAAAAACAATAAAACCACGATCAAGGCTACACCTTGCTGACTACTGGGCACAGATGAGAACTTTTTCATGGGTTTATACCTTGTCATTAGAGATTTAGCCTAGCATTTCTTAAAGCAATTTCATTTTGGAAAACAAAGCGTAAATATTTTTTTTCTACATCGGTGGCATCGGTTTTCAATTTTATAGTTTTTCCGAGAACCTGGAATTCATTGGTCAACGCTGATGTTTGCACCACATTATTAGAACGTATAATACCACCAATTTTTATAGATATAATTTCAGGCTTAGTTATGGAGTCTGTATATTGCTTTACGGTATAGTACCTAACGACACTCCCGTCTTTAGTACCCAATAAAATATCGAAGTAATCCATTTCTTGAATAATCACCTCACCTTTGTCTCCAAAATCTTTTATGACATTTTTCTCTACAAATACAGTTGAACTTTTACCTGACCTACCTTGCTCTTCGTATTTGTCCATATCTTCAGTGATATACTTACCGGCATCACAGAACAAAGATAAGTTATTTGGTTTAGCACTATCCTGTGCTTGTAGGTAATACCTTTCGATAACTATTTGACCATCAATAACTTTTTTAACATTGTTAATGGTAACCTCTCTAGGTCCTAGGGCTAGGTTCCCTTCACAATCGTACATATCTTGAGGTGCTCTAAATTGAAGGGTTAGTTGCCCACTAGGAGTATTGGTTGCCGTCTTTGCTGACCATTGATTGCCTGAGCCTACAGCTGTTACATCACCTGTATTAGTCAACAAAGCGATAGGAACTTCTTTATTTCCTGTTAATTTTATACCTTTGAGATTGCCAGTTTGAGTTAAAACTATTCCAGATCCCTCACTAGTATCATCAACCTTTCCTGCAAGTCCTAAGTTTGCCAAGCGGATGTGGTCTTCTATTATTGGTATCCCAAAGACATTAGCATCAATAACACTAGATCCTGCTTCTTGCAGGGTTGCAGATCTGACATTAGCGATATAAATTTGCATAACTGCTGCTGATATTAATAGCCCTAGAACTAAAGAAATCATTAGCTCTACTAAAGTAAAACCTTGTTGTACTTTTAATAACTTACTCATCGATTGTTTAGGTATATTTGAATGTAATACGGACATCAGTAGGCCTCCATAATGAAACATGAGGCTTCAGGTTTATAACTGCCATTCGCATCGGTACACGAAGCACTCTCATCTGTCATGGTTGGCTTAGTCTGATTCCAGCTTGCAATAATACACTGGCGCTCATTGACACCACTCGTGTTTGGACAAACCTCTACGTTTAGAGCAATATCTTTAGAGCAAGCTGACTTTACAATAGCACTAACATTATATTTGACCATTTCTTCCGAATTACAGTTTGCAGTGTTGCAATTCTTTGCAGTCGATGCATAAGTGTCAGCTTTCGTACAATAAGAGCCAATAATGCTTTCATTACTATAAGTACTACTTTTATAAATATCATTTATCTGCTTTCTATAAAGCGGACTACTATCAGGCAGTATACGCATACTCTCTGATAGAGTTTTTATTGCAGAGATTGACTGAGTACGCATAAAACTCTCATCAGTAGCTTTTACAGCGTTTAGTTGCATAGCACTAAACCCTAAGACAGCCACAGCTAATAGTAACAATGCAACCATGGCTTCTATCAAACCTACACCGCGTTGAGAACTATACATACTCATGTGCATGTTCCACCCATTTTATTCACGATATTACCTACGCTACTAACCTCAATTTGTCTAGGGTCAGCCATCTCTTTGATATCACAAATAGTATAGGTAATAGCATCAGCAGTTTTATTAGGCCTAAACTGACTAGTATTAACTGTTGAGTTTATGGTCGTTCTACTGTCATACCTATAACTAGCTATTGTAGCAACTACTTGGGTCGATACTATGTTCTGGACGTTGATGGTCTTAGTACTACTATCATATGTTAAGCTTAAAGGTTGACGAAGAATACGACTCTCTACCTTAGCTTCTTTTAATGCACTGGTAAGCGTAGCCGCCGTCGATTTAACCCGCTGGTTTGCAAGCTGAGTACTAATATTAGGCACTGCAATACCTACAATAATGGCGAGCACAGCAATGGTTACCATCAATTCAATCAAGGTAAAACCTGAACTGACGTTCCTCAGCTTAGGTAATAGAGTGTTCAAAGATGCATTCACATCGTGTTCCTATTTAAAACTACAATTATCTGTCTTTTAGATATAGCATACTGATTGTGAGTATATATTTTTGTCTTACAATTATGATTTTCTACATACACCTTTTCGATACTATGCAATTTTCATTCCATAGTATTTAATGAATACTATTTGGAATAGCCTATAAGCAAGGCTGATACCATTGACTTATCAACTAATTTGCCAAATTGATATTTAGCTAAGAAAAACAAATAAATATATGTAGCTATAACAATATAGCAATAATTAGATATTACTGATAAAGATATATTGGGTTCAAGATTTGCTGCCATGTGCTAATACGTAAGCAGAAATTTGATAACTACTGTAGCTATTATCCGTTGTTGATTTTACTGCTGCAGGTGGAATGAACGCTCGCGCTAATGCTTGTAAGCTTGCACCTGTGGTAGATACGTCATCAAATAGTAGTAGGCGTTTTACAGAAGGCTTTTTGATTAGTGCAAAGGCATTATTTAAGTTACTAAGACGCTCGGCACGAGTCAGTCCTTGCTGGCTCACTGTATCATCAATACGCTTAACACCTTGCCATATAGGAATTTGCCAATGTTTAGACAATTGGGCAGATAAGATACTAACAGGATCGAACCCACGTTTGGCCAATCGTTGGTTCGTCGTTGGCATAGCAACAATCACGCTGTTATTGCGATGACAACCGTGTGGACGCGGTAATTGACGTAAGGCATGTAATAATAACGGCAATTTTGTCATATCCTCTTGGTGCTTAAATGCTCGGATAGCTTGACGTATTGGATACTCGTAGTAAGTAGAGGCTTGAATAGATAGAGATACGCTAGAAGCGATATCAACTTCAAAAAGTCTTGGTAACCAAGTAATATCGTTGTGACAGTAAGCACAAAGTAAACCACTGCTTAAATAGCTATTCGCTTGATGGATGATATCAGTCAGAAAAGAGTGTTTCTTTGAGGCTATCCGTGTGGGCGGCGTACCCGTTATACCCTGTAGGCTAGACGGCGCTTGATGCTGCAGTAGTTTAGATTGTGGTGTACTATGATAAATACGGCATAGTTGGCAGCGCATATCTATATACTCTGCCAACCATAGTCCAGTTTGATAAGGCGCTAAACGGCGCATAAATTATTATTTGTCATAACTTTTAATAAATTTCACCTATATTAATGCCTTTCTCAAATTAAATCCCTTTCCAATCATTGAGTACGATACCAAAGCCGATAGAGGTGTTTTCATGATTGTAATCAATAATCGATTCACCATATCCTTGGAATAGCTGCACCATACCATTAACATTATCTGATATAGGATAGATATAGTCGATTTGCGCCGCACCTTTATTGGTACTTGGGTTATAACGCAACGTACCACTAATACTTTGCTGATCTGATAAGTCATATAAGAATTTGATATCACCATAGCCCATGTAATCTTCGATATCTGGGTTGTCATCATCGCTACTACTTTCGTTATTTACTCGAGTCCATAGGCGCGGTATAACTGAGAGCTTACCCCATTCTGCCCCCGCCATCAGATAAGCTCGGTTCCATGAACGTGATAACGGATCATCTTGTCCATTCGAATGATGGACAGCACCTGCACCCAACATACGCAAACGTCCACCAAAAGGCAGATCTGCTGTCACAGGTTGAGTTAGGAATATTTCAGGTTGATAATCGGTAGCACGGAACGGACGTGAATTATCTTCGTTGTAAACTTGCCAATGTGATTCTTGGGTATAACCAAACCATAAATCAGCACTGGTATCGAATAAGTCTTCTGCAACCTTTGTTTTTAGAGATAACTGGAATTTTAGCTCAGTTTCTCGTATGTCATTAGAATCAAAAGGCTCCGCTTCTTGTGATGGTGTGCTTGGACTTAAATTGGGGTCTAAAGTATAAAATAACGGCAGTAAATATGTTGGTCGATATGGTCTTACTGTCCAAGTACCACGCTCACTGTTTTGATCTAAGTCATAAGATAGGCTAAGTGGTGAGAATTTTTCGATGTCTGTTTGAGTAACACCGACATTTTCTAAAATCTGTGCCTCTGTCTTCGTGTCAGTCTCTACTTCTACACTATCACTTTCCTGCAGTTTGCTGACTGCGGACTGCTGATTGGTCATTAAGATGGTGTCTGCATTCTCAACTGTTGTACCACTCATCTCTGTTTGTGACTCAGCTAAGATCACCTTTGGGTTACCTGAGATCGTGCTTTGAAATGTCTTTGCCAAATCAACAGGTTGTTTGGTTGTGGTATAACTTGGTGTTTTACCTTGCTCAGCTACCTTGTCAAAACAGGCTAAACGAGCCGCACTAGACTGTACTTGAGTACATTCAGAAAATAGTTCGGCTTGTTTAGCAATAAATTCTTTACTGATTATTTTGCTGCTTTGTGTGCTCACATTAGAAGACATCACATTGTTATCGAGATCCTGTGATAGGTCAAGATCCTCATATTCAAACGCAGCTTCGGGTGCTGGCAGTTCGTTATAGGTTTGAGAGTCATCAGCAGCTTGTACTTGTATCGCGGTACAACTCAACGCAAGAGCAACTGCAATACGAAGAGGCATATTTGCATTCTGGTAAGACGGTTGATGTTGACGCTGAGTAATAGTATGGGCAAACATAAGTGTCCTTTATCTAACTAGCGTAGTGCTAGCAGAGTATATGAGGTAATTAATATAGCCATTAGCGTTATCGCTAAAATAGAATTGACTGAGCATGTCAGTTAATCGCAGATATTAGGAGCAGAAAAAGCGAAAATGACTGCCCCTGCTTCATTGTTTCTTTATTGTAATGAAAATATAAGCATGATACTAGCTTTATCGATAGTTAAAATAAGCGCCTATCTATATAATCACCTGTATAACAAGTACTTAGAAAATATTCTATTATATGAATTTAATGACATTAAAAAAGCCAGCATACTCTTTCTTAGTATACTGGCCTTGTTAAAACTCTTAAGAATTTTCAAAAAATCATGCTTATTTTTTAAGTATTAGTTGTTAAACATTAGTCATTCAGCGCATCCAATGTCTGCTCAAACTCTATGCGACCTATCTCACCGACTTGTTGCTGTGTCAGCTGACCTTCTTGATAGTATAGCAGCGCGGGTGGTCCGAACAGTTTATAACGTGACAAAATGGCTTTTGAGTCTTCGGTTGTCTCTGTGATATCAAGCCTCACTAGTTGCCAATCTTGCATTTGAGCTGGACGATTATGAAACAAGTTCTTATCCATAATGCGGCACTCAATACACCACTCTGCTGTCAGATCGACAATCACATTTGGATTGGCTGCTACAATGGCATCTAACTCAGCCAACGTAGTGATCGTTTTATCCGTGGTGCTACCATTATTTACTGGTTGACCAGATGTTGACTGTACCATCATCGGTACTGCACCTAATGATGCTAATGGACGCAAGCTATCGTCATTGCCCAGTGCAGCGCCAATAATTAAACAGGCTGCCCAGATACCGGCGATAAGGCTCAATGCTTGGGTCAGCATACGACCTTTACCCAGCCAACTCCACGCCCATGTTGCCACAACCATAAACCATAACGCCCATACCATAAGCATAACTGGCGATATAAAGACACGTTCAATCAATAACAAGGCCACAGCAAATAGTAATAAAGCAAAACCTTGTTTGACCCAATTCATCCACTCGCCCGCTTTTGGCATAATCTTACCTTGGGTAGCACCAATCAAAATAAGTGGCACTGACAAACCAAACCCAAGCATAAATAAAGCGGCAAAGCCGAGCAAAGGACTACCAATAGTAGAAACCGCTAATAATGCCCCAAACAATGGTGCGGAAACGCAAGGCGAGACGACTAACGCTGATAAAAATCCAGCAATCAAACTGCCGCCTGTACTACCAAGCTTACTGTCGCCTGCTTGACTTAATCCTTGCATTTTTTGACTAATCGCTTGTGGCAATCGCACACTGAAAAGACCCAGCATGTATAGCGCAAGCAGCACAAACACAATGGCAAAGCTGATGAGAATAACAGGGTTTTGTAGCCAACCAATAATACCTAAAGATTCACCAAAGACTGCAATAACAGCACCCAAAATACCATAAGCAGTCGCGACCCCAATCGCGTAACTGGTGGTCAAGACGACACCGCGTTTGATCGTTGGGTTTTTTTCACGGGCGACAATATTCGCCACAATAGGCAGCATCGGTAGAACACACGGCGTCAAAGCTAAACCTAAGCCTGCTAAAAACAATAAAGCTAATGCTAGCCATGGATGAGAGGCCAAACCAAAAGGATCGCCGTCGACAAAGCTATTTTCTGAGACACTTGCGCCGTTAGTCATCTCACCTGATACGTTGCTGTCTGCTGCAGAAATCGTACTCATCGCCGCACTACTGTCTAAAGAATCATACTCTACAGCGCTTTCATCTATTAAGTCGTAATCAATAGCGCCATCTTCTGTCAGTGCTTGCGCATCATCAGGTACAGCGTTATCAAGAACTGCTGTACTTGGCTCTTCTGGTGTCTCGGTATCATTTTCAGATGAATTAGTTGTACTCGCAGTACTATCGCTATTTGCAGTACTATCGCTATTTACCGTTGCCTGTGCCGAGGCTGCTTCAATACTGACAGTCGTATTAATCTTTTCAGGCGGGTAGCACAGTCCTGCCTTTGCACATCCCTGCCAACCGACGACGATAGCAGCATCTTCTATATTCTTACCACTGTTGTTCGTCAGTGTGGTGGTAGCGACCATATTTGCTTGATCAAATACCAACACCTGACCGAAGGTTGGATCATCTATTGAATAAGGTGTCTGACTAAAAGTAAAAGGTGCAGCCGTCACGCCAGCGGGTAGCGTGAGCTTGATTTGCTTTTTATAGACATAATGCTCAGGAGTGATATCGAAGTTAATGGCCAACCGCGTACCAGATTGGACAGGGGTGCTATTCGTACTCACCTGAAACGCTTGATCTACTGGCAAAAACTTTGACTTTGATGAGCTTTCACTACTACCGAAAAGGTCGCCTAACCCTGCTGCTTGTACCGTTGATGTCGCTGATAAACCTGTCAACAATGAACCACTAGCGATAGCAAGCGCTAAGATACGGGATTTTTTTGAATGAGTAGATACGCTAGATGATGAGGACTTTCGTGATGTCTTGATGGACATGAATGGCTACCTATTATTACCGATATATGGATCAATCTGCTCGATATTTATCTGCGTGTTGCTGCAATATCTATCTTAGTTTTAACTTTTTCTGGTGGATAACATAGTCCAGCGGTTGCACACCCTTGCCAACCAATAATAATAGGTGCGTTTTTGGCTCCCTTACCATTACTCGTCGTCAACGTCGTGGTTGCAATGACACTCCTTTGCGTAAATACAGGAACCTGACCAAAGGTCGGATCATCGACTGATACTGGCGCTTGATTAAAAGTGAACGGCGTGGCGCTTATTCCTTTAGGGAAGCTCAACGTAAGCTTATCCTTATAGACATAATGCCCTGGTGTAATCTCAAAGCTGATCGACAACCGTGTACCTTTGGAAGTCGCTTTGGTGTTACTAACCACCTGAAAGGCTTCATCCACTGGTAAGAATTTCGATTTTGCTGAGGAACTATTTTTAAATAAGTCATTTAGCCCTGCTGCTTGTGCATTGACCGATGTCATTGACAGAACCGTTACCAATGAAGTACTTGCAACGGTTAGAACCAATTTATAAAGGTTTTTAGAAAAATACTTATTAGGCTTTTGGATCGACATAGGTGATTACCTTTAATTGCAGTCTGCGATGACTATTTTGCTGAACATCTAGATATATTTATAGCACTGACTATCAAGCTTGTATTGGACAGTAGGCAGTTTTTCTACTGATAAAAAATATCAACCAATAGGGAGATATTGGTTGATATTTATAAATTATTGAAAGCGCATTGATGAATGAGTATTTCGTTCTACAAAGCTATATCAGTATCAGAGTTTATACTCTATACGTCTATTATTACGCTTTATAGCTGAGCATAAAGATCCGTATCTTGCCCTTCGCCACCTTGTTGCCCATCAGCACCCAACGAAAACAAATCATAAGGTCGCCCTTCACTACCTGGTGCAACATACTGCATCTCATTTTCCCAGCCATCGGTTGGATAACCACCTTTGATATACCCACCTTCAGGATAGTTTTTTGCATCAGCAGGCGGTGTCGTAAGCGCTTCTAGACCTTGAGCAGTTGTCGGATAGCGCGAATTATCAACCTTGTACATATCTAGCGCGTTTGAGACAGTAGCAAGCGCAGTCTCAGTTGTTTTAACACGGGCCCTATCACTTTGACCGACTACTTTTGGTACCACCAAGCCAGCAAGAATGGCTAGGATAACGATAACAACCATAATCTCGATAAGAGTGAACCCTGCTTGACCAGACTCTCTCGCTGCACTGCAGTGCATGGCTGAAGCAGCTATCTTGTGGTCATTTGCAATATTTGAATGGGATTGCGTATCCTGAATAGCACTTTTTGGCGTCATATTTACTTGGAATTTATTAGTCATAATCATCGCTTTGGTCATCGCAGTTATGTAAACAGTAAAAGTGGCGTTCTATCGTGGCTCTCATCAATGAGCTCTAAAACTATCGTCACTATAAACCATGGTTTTATTTTTATCCAGCGCTGCGCCCAGTTTGAGTTTGGGTTTACTATTTTAACCGAAGCTAAATGTTGGCTGACCCAAATGTGCGATTATTAACTCGCGCTTACTATAGCGCGAGTCGCTTATTCACCATAGTAGAAATATCGTCTGGTCAACAATATACAACAGTAAGCAAACCTTAAGAAAGCTAATCCAAGGTTTAGTAAGCAAGTTAAGTGATCAGAATAGAATAAAAAATAGTTAGATAGAGATTTTGGAGATTGAAATTTAGCTATAAGTAAAGAATATGATAGTTCACTGGCTAGCGCATGAACCTAGCCTGCTAAATCATTCATATTGACGATGGGTAGCATAACCGCCATCACAATAATCATGACTATTACACCCATTAGTACCAGCATTAGAGGCTCAAGTAGTGATAATAAGGTGCTGATAAAATTGGTAGCTTCTGCCTCCTGCATATTGGCGGCACGGCTAAGCATACCTTCAAGCTCACCTGAGTTTTCTCCACTTTTTATCATCTGTACCATCATCGGCGGAAAATAAGTAGATTTCTCTAGTTGACTAGACAAGCTAGAGCCTTCTGTCACCCTGTCAGCAGCAGTGATAATGGTTTTTTGAATATGTAAATTGGTCGTGACCGCGGCACCGATATGTAATGCCTCAATTAACTGTACTCCCGAACGTACTAGTATCGCAAGGGTACTAGCAAATCGTGCGGCATTCAGTCCTTTGGACAATCTAGCTAATATGGGCAATCTAAGCACCACACTATCAATTGATAATTTGCCTGCCTGCGTTTGGGCAAAACGGTAGAATAAAAAAGCGGTACTTGCCAATACCAATAGTATCAACCACCACCACTGAGTAATGATATTCGATAGCGTGAGAACGACTTGGGTAATGAGAGGTAGCGCTTGCTCAGATTGCTCAAAGACTTTGACAATCTTGGGTACGACGAAACTCATTAGTCCCATAATTACCGCAACTGCCATGACCATTAGGACAATCGGATACACCATTGCCCCTTGGATTTTCTTTTGTAGGGCAAAACGGTTTTCGGTGTAGTCTGCTAGCTGATTGAGGATAAGATCAAGATGCCCAGATTTTTCGCCTGCGGCAATCGTGGCGATATATAACGGTGGAAAGCTAGCGGCTTGTTGCAGGGCACGTGCTAAACTCAGCCCTTCTAAGACATGTGAGCGCACTGCAAGCATTAAGGATTTGATATGAGTCTTTGGTGATTGCTTAGCAACCGCTGCTAAGGTTTCTTCGAGTGGGATACCCGCTGCCAATAATACAGATAATTGACGTGTCAGCAACGCCAGCTCGTATGCAGATGGTTTTTTATAGCGGCTTTTACTTTGATTTTGTTTGTCGTTGACAGGGTTGACTTCAACTGGTGTCCACTGCTTATCACGCAGCTGCTGGCGAATTTGCCGCGCAGAATCCCCTTCTAGCAAGCCTTTTTGGACAACACCGTGGTCATCAAGTGCTTTGAAGTGATAGGCAGGCATGGCAACAGATATCCTAAAGGGCTTACAGTTAGACAGTTATAATGTGTGATTTAACAGCAATCTATTAGCTTGTTATGTCGAACTCAAAACAGTGGCGTTGAATCATTACTATCAGGCATCAAACCTTGTAATAACAAAACATCCAAATGCTGCTGCTGTAGTTTCTTATCAAAATCATTGACCTCAGCGATCAGCATTCTTTCAATGCGTTTATCACTCGCAAAAACGCTCAAGCGTGCACAGATGACAGCCAACTGATAAATACGTTTTTTGCAATAACCGTCAAGACCTTGTAATAGCCTGACCATATACGGCGTCTCCAGACTGGCATAATCATAATCAGCGACGACTTGCTGTCCAAGGGCTGTAACGCCATAAGTGATCGACAGATGAGCACAGTAATAACAACTAAATAAATAACCAACCACATGACCAATATAATAGCCTCGATCATAAGTAAAACTACTCACGCCAAAGTGCCCAAGTACATAACTGTTAAGGCTGCCTTGATCGCGAATCGGCTTGCCATGCTTTAACTTACCAACCGTAGCAAAGCACAATGGGTTGCGACCATCTTGAGTCGTCAGTTGCCACCCAGCGGGCTGCTGTGCAGGCATATGACGCACGATATCTGCAATGATGTCATCAACCACATGTAGCTGTTGCCAGAGTCTTTCAAGCTTATCCGTATCCATCAGGCCACGTTTATCAAGCTGCTGCGCCAGTAAGTACTGCTGATATTCTGAAAATTGCGGCTTCAAGGTCTGTACTAAATAAGTAGGACGCGTATTGGCGGATGCCATATATAACAATCGAGTACGCTCATGCTGAGTATGATAAAGCGCAACACGCTGCGTAGCGACATCGGTTTCTTGAGCAGCAGGTTTTGCAGCTACAGCAAGGCTATCGGATGTTTCAGACGTTACTAATTCAGTTGTTGCCTCGTCGGCATCTAACAAGGTAAACATCTTTAAGAGTGCCGCTTTATCAAGTGTCTCTACCGTGTCATTTTTTGGCGTTTCTTTGTCGACATTCGGGTTCTCTATAGCAGTGCTCTTATTAACATTACTTTCTATTTTAGCAGTTGTAGTAGTCTCTTGTTGGCCCTTGTTTCCTACATTTAGCTTTGCGGTCGGTTCAGTCATAGCATACCATTAGCAGCGAAAATAAACATCGTCTCGATCCTTATATATGCACATCGTATAAGGACATATAATGCGTTATAAAATCAACGTTTCTGTCTCGACGACTCATCAATCCATAGTACCTGAACACAGACTCATTGTCAGCTGCCCTTAACTAAAATAGCTATAGCAAGTTACCAGAGATCTTATATCTATGAGTGACTCAACATTTATAAATGATATGTACTCACAAATTAAAAAAAAGCGCCAAGGACATATAAATGACATTAGCGCTTCTAATCAAGATTCTACTTAGATAACTTGAATAAACAGCCACTAGAGCTATGCAAGGTTGTTCTGTCGATACTGCTGACGATATGCTTTTGGCGAGACACCATATACACGTTTGAACGCCTGACTAAAGGTCGAATCTGAAGCATAACCCACCATCTCGCTGATACGGCTAATACTGTTTTGCTGTAAGCGTAAATAGCGAGCGGCCAATCGTAAGCGGTAATCAATCAGATAAGTCAGTGGTGGCATACCGACAGTATCTTTGAAACGCTGCGCAAAGCTGGAGCGCGACATTCCTGCTACTTCGGCAAGCTGATGAATGGTCCAGCTTTCACTCGGTGCCCCATGCATCGCGGCTAGCGCCTTAGTCAAAAACGGATCCTTCATAGCTGTGAGCCAGTTTTCTGTGGCTTCAGGCAAGCTTTCAATATATACGCGCAAACACTCAATCATCATAATACTTGCCCAATGGTTGATCACAGCCGTTTTTCCCATACGCTCACGCTCAGACTCTAGGGTTAGCAGCTTAATCTCTACATCAATCACTTCAAACCGACCATCAGCGGCATCATTAAGCTCAGGTAATATCGATGGCAGCACCGACAGTAAAGGATTAATCATCTCTTTGTCGTATTTGCATTCAATCAGTATCAAAGATGAATTGGGATCTCCATCACCATTGATATCAAGCGTACCATCTTTGCAATTGCTTAGTAGATTATCGAGCGGTTCGGCAACTTCACCATGGTAGTTGAGTGCGTAGCTTACGTGTTTATGCGCATTCGGAATCATGATCATGTCACCAGCGTGAGCTTCTCGTAGACCATTTCCAACATCGATGCAAAACCCGCCAGACATTACTAAGTAGAATAAAATAGTGTCTTTTCTAGTGATAGAATAAGACCAATTGCCAGTACCATTTAGACGATAATACTTAGTTTCAAATAAATGTACGTTTTGCAGCAATACACTTAGTGCGTCCATCAATCAATTCCTCAACAATACAGATTAATAACGGTTTATTCTAAAAAGGTAATAACGTTCCCGACATCATGCTCTGTCGGTTTGCCATATGCCAGTGCTCACTCCAATAGATATTTGCTAGTCAATACAATGGCGCAATAATACTTAAATATGATGCACGATTTAGAATTTCATGTCTAATTACTTATTAGCATTACTAAATAGTGATAAAGTAGACACGGTCATACTAAACCTTAAGGAAAGTCTGTATAAAATTTTAATAAAAGGGTAGGAGTTTATCTAGTATTGAAAGTACTATTAAATTTGATATGTTTACTCTTATAGAAGTAATAGAGAGTTAAAATCAAATAGACACAAAAAAATCGCCATCAAGGGCGAGTGCTATTATTTATATTTTCATATAAAGGTAGGATTTACATGCAGATAAAACAAAATATGGGGCGACTGATGGGACTCGAACCCACGACAACCGAGATCACAACCCGGGGCTCTACCAACTGAGCTACAACCGCCATAATTATTGCCAAAGAATAGGCAAGATTTGCAGGCTAAGTGGTGCGCCTGGCAGGATTCGAACCTGCGACCACCTCCTTAGAAGGGAGATGCTCTATCCAGCTGAGCTACAGGCGCTCTTAGAGGACTTTTATATACTAAACTTAATTTACGATATATTTCACTATATCAAAAACTAAACCGTTATACATAAAAAAAAGCCTGTAAGGCTCTTGAAATAGATGGTCGGAGTGATAGGATTCGAACCTACGACCCTCTGGTCCCAAACCAGATGCGCTACCAAACTGCGCCACACTCCGAAATTTTCTATTATCACGATAATTTGTTGATTAACTCGTTGTTGGCAATACCGCTAACTTGTTAATGTTCCTCGCTATCGAGGTGCACATATTAAGGGGTAAAGGCGATTGTGTCAACACCTATTTTCAATTAATTTAAAATAATCGCTAATTTTTTTAAAATTACGTCAATTTTGCCAAAATAGCGGTAGTAAGACCCTTTGTTTATCTATCTGTCATTGACAACCGTATTATATTTTGTCCAGATGTGGCAGCACGTCACCGTTGAGTGTACCCGTCAAAACATCAAACGGCATTAACCATAAATAGGCATTAGCTGATGCACTGTTTTTGACATCATTGCTAATGTCGCCTTTAGTATCACCACTGCCACGGTGAATTTGTTGCTTGAGTTCCGCTGGCTGCCTATCACCTCCTAGCACTGGGTAAACCAACCAGACCTGTCCTGCTAAGTAAGCTTGTGCATAGCTGGTCAATTGATAAGCGTCGCTTGCACTAATTGCAGCGGCATGCGGTAAATGTTTCCACTTAATATCGATGACGTGACTGTAGCGTCCTCTGGTCTTGTCTTGAGCTGTAATTTGACTAGCTGCTGTATTACTCTGGTTTTGATAATCATCAGAGACAGTTTTGAATATCAGTAAATCAGGCCGTATAGATAAGCACGCCAATCCCTCAGCATCGTTTAGCCAGACACTTTGGGTTTGATACAAAGGACGATAGTTGCTACTGATCTGCTGAAACATTGATGCGATACGCTGACTTGCCCATTGTTCAAAAGCTTGATTCATATCAATCAACAAACACAATTTTAGCTGAGAACAGCTTCGTTTACTTGGATCGATACCGTTGCCTGTCGCAGCCGTCGCCTGTTTCAATAGCCAATATGCTAGGTCTACTAACTGCTGCGCGGCATGCAGTTTTTGCTTTTGAAGTGGTTGAACGTCTAGCTGACGCTTTGCTTGAGCATATATTACTGCTATCTGCTGTATTTCACGGTTGTTTAGCGTAGACACCTGCTGCCATGGCTGCAACAGTTTTGAAGAAACAAGCTGGGGTAATAAAGGCATTAAGTAAACCAATGCACTCTTAATCAACCGATTGGCCAACATGTCATGACTTAATACACTACTTTCACAGATGAACTTATGCGGTTGCATACTATTGTGACGCAGTTGTTCTTTGATGAGCAGTCGACCTTGCAGTGATGCCTGATTGTCAATCTGAGCCTGATAATGCTTGGTTGGTTGATAATCAATCAAACGCTGCAAAAATTGCTCAATCAGCCAGTCTGATATAGGCAATGCTTTTAACGGTAAAGGAGTGGACTGAGAACTAAATTGACCAAAATTCTTCGTATTGGGTAGCTTACGATTGTTGCTCGTATCAAGATGTATCAAGTCCGATAGCATACCTTGTACCCAGTAACGGGTCTGGACAATATCGCTGGTCTGAGTAGACTGGTTTAGCTTTGGCAATATCTCAAGCGTCATGCCACTGGGTAGTAGAATAATCCCGATATAATGCCCAACTTTAATCTGCCATTGTCCTTGCTTACGCTTGATAGTAAATACTGCAAACTCTTGCGCTATTAGCCAATCGAAATCAGATGCTTGCAAAAAATCATGCACGGTCAGACGTTGATGCTCAAACACGGTAATAACATTCATCGTAATGACACTACTGTTAGGAATACGAGTCTGACGACTAATTACCCTAATAGAATGTTCCTTGGCGTAATATGGATTATTCGTTATCACTGAACAGCCACCCTGCTAGTACAAACGCTGATAGATAGCAGCATTGTTAAACTCACCATCTTTAGCGATCAGATCGGCATTGATAGTATAACTATTCATACTCATAGATTGACTAAGAAAAGAACCCTGCCCTGCAAACATTTGGTGTTCAGAAGAAGCGTTGTTTTGGTGGCTCATCGGATTATACAAGTCGTCACTCATCAATGCTTGTCCGTCCTGTACGAACTGCTTGCTCGTTGGTTGCTGCTCATCCCCAAAGATATACTGCAGCACAGTCATTTGACCACCAGCTGCTTGAGCCAATTGGGGAATAATTTGTTCAACGAGAGCCGTTTGTAATTGCTCTAACTGAGTGACTGCGAATAAAAACGCATGTCCCAACTGCGCTTCTACTCCCAATGTCTGCACGATACGTCTATTCAAGCCTGTTAGTAATTTACTCAAATCTATCGCGCTTGCTTCTGAACCGTCAGATAGGCCAGTATCAGTGTCATTGCTGTCATAAATCGTCGATAGTAAATCAGGCTGCGGTGGACAATCAATAAAACGAAAACGTCGGCGTAACGCCATATCCAGTGGTGCTAAAGAATGGTCTTGGGTATTCATAGTGGCATAAATATCGACATTGGCAGGAACACTAAAAGCACGCCCAGAATACGCCAAACTCACTGTCATCGCATTCGGCTTGCCCGCTCGTTTATCAGGCTCTATCAAGCTAAGAAGCTCACCAAACACTCGTGATACATTAGCACGGTTAATTTCATCAATTAGTATTACATAACGCTGCTGAGGGTCACGGGCGGCACGTTGACATAGTTTTAAAAATGCTCCATCTTGCACCGCGTAACTCATTTGAGTTTGATTAGCGGAGCTATTATTTGCTTGAGTGGCGCCACTCATGACAGGTCGTATACCTTCTACAAACTCTTCATAACCATAGGCTTGATGGAAGCTCACCATACTAAAACGCTGCTGACCGATGTTTTGATTCTGATGGATTTGGTTGTCACGCTGTGCCTGCTGAAACTCTACTAATTGCTGTGATAAATCTTCTAGTAGCACCATACTTTCAGGCAATAAATACCACGATCCACTATTGTCTTTATCAAAATAAGCTTGGCTAGCACGATTATCAAAACTGACTGTTTGAGAGTTCGTAGGACTATGTCTGCGTAACTCTAACCAAGCTGTACTATCCAGATTTTTATCACGTGAGTTCTGAGCAGCCTTCGTCATAAAAAAAGGATGATCAATAATTTCTCGAACCTTTAACAAATCTTGCTGTTCAGCACGTAGGTCTAAAAATACCAAACATAACACTTCGCGCCAGCTTAGACCTTGTAGTAGCTGCTCTAATAAGTCCTCATTTTCAGTCTTGGGTAGATAGTCGGTATATTGCTTCGCGATTTGCAGCAATCTATAGGTTTTACCTGTACCAGCAACACCCGTATAAATAATATTGGTCGGTTCATGAGCAGACATATCAGGCATAACGTTATCCAGCGGCATTGAAAACAGGTTTAAAATAGACATGCTAACATTTTGTCATTATAACGTGGCTGTCTATTGGCATGGTAACTATAGTCAGCCCTCTATAAATTAGATACGGTATCAGTCTCGCTTAATCCACTATTTGTAGCCCTTTCTCTCGGCTTCCTTGTATCTAAGTTATATTGAACTGCCTATACCAATCACTTAATAATGCTAATGTCCAAATAATACTGATATATAAGATAACTAGGCTACTTTAAGTGGCGATCTAAACTGATGATATAACCTAGCAACATAGCCACGCTACTATTGTTTTATAAGCGCAGCAGTTCATGCTAATAATAGTAGGAAGACAATGGTTGATGTAACATAGTATTTGCAGCGACTTTTATAATCTATATTTTTCGCCACTATCATAAAGAGCCGTATTAAGAATGTCATTCAACTCATTTACGTCAAGGAATTTTGTATGCCAGGATTATTAAAAAAACTACCCACCAAGTTGACCAATAAACTGCCAGCCAAAGCATCTGACAGCACAAAATCATCAGTTGAGAAACCCAGTAGCACGCTAAAACCAATTAGCAATCAATTTACTAAACTGTTATCAGTTACTAAATACCTGCCTGCTGGTGCACGCTCAAGTATTTTATCTAAAGCCTTTGGCAAGGTCGTCCCATATGTCGGCACCACTGGCATTTATTATGAGACGGTAGAACCAAACCAAGTCGTCGTCAGTCTCAACAACAATAAAGCTGTCCAAAACCATATCGGTTCTATCCATGCGGTCGCCATCACGTTACTGGCTGAAACAGCTACGGGGTTTATTTTGGGTTTAAACTTACCCTCTGATCGTATTCTACTGATTAAGTCTTACTCGGTAAATTTCTATCGTCCAATCAAAAAAGGTCAAATTGCTGCTGTGGCAAGCTTGTCTGATGAACAGCGTTTGGATATTCTAAACACACCAAAAGGTGAGATGGTTATCCCTTGTGTCATTAAAGATCGTGAGTCTGACAGTGACCGTGACCCAATTGTGGTTGAGATGATTTGGGCATGGATACCAAAGGCTGAACTAGAGGCACGTCGCCAAGGTAAAGCGTCTGAAAAAGTCGCAGAGGATGACACTGAGACCCCAATCGAAGAAAATGATACGTCATCTACTAAACAGAATAGTGACAATCAGTAGTTAATACACAATTGATAACTAATAAATTCAATGAGGAAACAGTATGTCTAAACTTAGTACTTCCCTATCTACGCTATCGCTCGTCGCTATGTGCTCATTGGGTTTTGTTCATAACGCTAATGCCAACACGACGACGGCTGTTAGCATTGCTAATTCTAGCCCTGTTTTCTTAGGTGATGGCGGTACTTATCCTTTCTCAGAAGCCGTACGCGTGGGCAATACATTATATATGTCGGGACAAATTGGTTTTAAGGATGGAAAGCTGGTCAAAGGTGGTGTCAAGGCTGAAACCAAGCAAGTGCTAGATAATATCGATAACACGCTATTAAAATATGGCTACCGAAAGTCTGACATTGTTAAATGTATGGTCATGCTGACCGACATGGATGACTTTGGTGACTTTAACAAAGTCTACAAGGCTGAATTGACTAAACCATATCCTGCACGCTCTGCTTTTGGTGTGTCAGAACTAGCCGCTGGCGCAAGCGTTGAAATTGAATGTATGGCTGCAAAATAATAGCGACTAAAAACGCTAAAGCTTCAAAATCAGAAAAATATTAAAATAACTGGCTACTCACGTCAGTTATTTTTATCTGTTATGCCTATGTTTTTTACAAGTATTTATACCAAGCTCGTGTCGTCCGTTAGCGCGCTTTCTTTCGTCACTCGCAGCACTTCCTCCAATGTCGTGCGCCCTTCTATGACTTTACGTAAACCATCTGCACGAATCGAGGGGGTTTGCTGGCGTGCATACTCTTCTAGTTCATACTCGGCTGTATTGCTATGAATCATACGGCGTAATGTATCGTCGATTGGCACGACTTCATATATAGCGGTACGTCCTTTAAACCCTGACTGGTTACATTTATCGCAGCCCACTGGTTTCGGCAAACGAATCGACTCATTTGCTATAGGTTCGACATTATTCTCTTGCACTGACCCAATGCCAATTTCAGTAAAAATTTTGGCTTGCTCAGTATCGGCATCTTGCCAGCTTTGACAATGTGAACACAAGGTACGCACCAAACGCTGCGCTACTACGCCAATCAGCGACGACGATAACAGAAATGGTTCAACCCCCATGTCCTGCAATCGAGTGACCGCACCGATAGCAGTATTGGTATGTAGTGTCGATAATACCAAGTGTCCTGTCAAAGAAGCTTGTACAGCAATTTCTGCTGTCTCTAAATCACGAATTTCACCAACCATTACCACATCAGGATCTTGGCGCAGCATTGCGCGCAAGCTTTTAGCAAACGTCATGTCGACTTTATTGTTGACCTGTGTTTGCCCGATACCATCAAGCTGAAACTCAATCGGATCTTCAGCAGTTAAGATATTGCGAGTTTGATCATTTAAATCAGTCAATGCAGAGTATAGCGTCGTGGTTTTACCCGAACCAGTCGGCCCTGTCACCAAAATAATGCCATGCGGACGGTGAATTAAGCGCTTTAGCTCAGTATAGTCATTATCAGAAAGCCCCAAATACGTCATATTAAGACGACCCGCTTGCTTATCTAATAGACGCATCACCACACGCTCACCAAAGCTTGATGGTAAGGTCGATACACGTACATCGACTTCTCGCCCTGCCAATCTTAAACTGATACGACCATCTTGCGGTACCCGCTTTTCAGCGATATCCAATCTAGCCATTACTTTAATACGCGAGACTAGCAGCGGAGCCAGTTGGCGTTTTGGTGCGATGATTTCTTTTAGCTCACCATCAACTCGGAAACGGACAACTAAGCGCTTTTCAAAGGTTTCGATATGAATATCTGAGGCACTTAAGCGAATAGCTTCGGACAACAAGGCATTGATCAGGCGAATAATAGGTGCATCGTCCTGCTGATCCATCAAGTCTTCAGTCTCAGGAACGCTATCTGCCAAGCTATCGAGATCAGGGTGGTCTTCAAGTCCAGCAGCAATATGCTGTGACTCTCCTGTATTGCCAGCATAAACCGCGTTCATACGTTTTTCAAAATCATCCGCGCTGACACTTTCGTAAGTGGGTACACCGCGAACGCCTTGCTGTTGTAAAAACCGCACCGCTTCATTGATCGCTGATAATGAGGTAGCTTTGGTAAGTACCAATGTCGGTGGCAACTCAGGATCTATCGCAAGTATGGCCAAAACCTGATGGCGTTTCGCAAAACTGTATGGCAACTGCATCATAAAGACGACCCAATAAATGAAGATAAGATAAAAATAACGCACGCCAAGCATGATGGATGCCTTGTCCTTAACAGTTCGAATCAAAAAAGACTGCCAGTAAGGTTGCATGAGTTTGTTATAATAGCATTTTGTTTTAGACGGGTATTATTTTATGTGATTGATGCTTTATACCTATCACATATTGTGGCTATAAGAGTTAGCATATCATGCGATTTTTTTGCAGACAGCTTGCCATTATTTATTATAACTTTTAGATCGCTTAGATTACCCATCATACTTTGTCTGTCCCCTTCTCCCGCTCGATATTAGGATTTTCCGTTATGTCAGAGAACATTAGCATTACTAATCCAACACCACTTCTACAAGATACCTTTACTGTCGGTAGCCGTACTTTTTCTTCGCGTCTGCTAGTCGGTACAGGTAAGTACAAAGATATGACAGAGACTGGAGAAGCTATTGCCGCTTCAGCAGCCGAAATCGTGACCGTTGCGATTCGCCGCGTCAACATTGGACAAAATAGTGATGAGCCCAACTTATTAGATGTAATTTCACCTGATAAATATACGATATTACCTAATACTGCTGGTTGCTTTGACGCCGAAACTGCCATTCGTACTTGCAAGCTTGCTCGCGAGCTATTGGGCGGTCACAATTTGGTTAAGCTTGAAGTATTGGGTGATGAAAAAACCCTATACCCAAACGTTATGGAAACGCTAAAAGCGGCTAAAGTATTGATCGATGATGGTTTTGAAGTAATGGTTTATACGTCAGATGACCCTATCGTCGCACAAGAATTAGAAAGCATGGGCTGTGTCGCTATCATGCCGCTTGGTAGCTTGATTGGTTCAGGACTCGGTCTACTCAATCGTCACACGCTTAGTATCATAATTGAAAATGCCAAGGTACCAGTATTGGTTGACGCTGGTGTCGGTACTGCGTCTGATGCTGCACTTGCCATGGAGCTTGGCTGTGATGGTGTACTGATGAACTCAGCCATTGCCAACGCACAAAACCCGGTAATGATGGCACACGCAATGAAGCATGCTATGTGGGCAGGTCGCGCTGCGTTTTTGGCAGGTCGTATGCCAATGCGTAAGATGGCTACGGCCAGTTCACCTCAGACAGGTTACTTCTTTCAATAATTTGAAGTATGGATGACATGTCATAATAGAGCGTATTGATTATTTACGCATAGTGCTGTCAGTGCTATGTTTGATTACTTAATACGCTCTATAAAATAATAAAAATGTTATTTCATTGAATATCTACTTGTTATAGTTTTCGTATAACACTTATCGTCATAAAAGGATTTATTATGCGACTTCTCACAGCAGTCGACCAGTTATTCCTACTTCTTGAGTCGCGTAAACAGCCCATGCACGTTGGTGGACTGTTTGTCTTTGAATTACCAGATAATGCTGATAGCGATTTTGTCTATCAATTGGTAAAACAAATGCAAGAATCCGATGTGCCGCCCAGCTTTCCTTTTAATCAGGTACTTGAACACTTAGCTTTTTGGAAAAAAGATAAAGACTTTGATGTTGAGCATCATTTGCATCATGTCGCTTTGCCAAGTCCTGGGCGTGTTCGCGAGCTAATGATGTATGTCTCAAGAGAGCATGGGCGTTTGTTAGATCGTGCTATGCCTTTGTGGGAATGTCACGTTATTGAAGGTATTCAGCCAGAAGTTGAAGGCGGACCTAAACGTTTTGCTTGGTACTTTAAGATTCATCACTCTTTGGTTGATGGAATCGCAGCGATGCGTCTGGTCAAAAAATCCCTGTCACAGTCGCCGACTGAACCGGTTACTTTGCCTGTCTGGTCGTTAATGGCGCGCCATCGCAACCAAGTAAACGCTATCTTACCCAAGGAAAGATCGTTTAGACGCATCTTAAAAGAACAAATATCAACCATCAAACCTGTCTTTGCAGAAGTGATAGACAATATAAAAAATTACGGCGATGAAGGGTATGTTAGTACCTTTGATGCACCAATGAGTATTTTGAACAGACGTATATCGGCCTCAAGAAGAGTCGCTGCTCAGTCTTATGACATACAGCGTTTTAACGATATCGCTGAAAGGCTCAAAATTAGTAGGAACGATGTGGTGCTAGCAGTATGTGCAGGCGCTATTCGTCGTTACTTAATCGCGATGGATGCGTTACCAACCAAGCCTCTTATTGCTTTTGTTCCAATGTCGCTACGTACCGACAATAGTATATCTGGTAATCAGTTGTCATTTGTTTTAGCGAATTTGGGCACCCATTTAGACAACCCACTACGCAGAATGGAACTTATTCACCGTAGCATGAACAACGGTAAACGTCGCTTTCGCCGCATGAATCAAGCGCAAGTAATCAACTACAGTGTCGTCTCCTATCTGTGGCAAGGAATCAATCTGGCTACTGGTCTGTTTCCTAAAAAACAAGCATTCAATCTCATCATCTCAAATGTACCTGGCTCTGAAAAGCCATTGTACTGGAATGGCGCACGTCTGCAGTCTTTGTACCCTGCTTCTATTGTCTTTAATGGTCAAGCGATGAACATCACTTTAGCCAGTTACTTAGATAAGATAGAATTTGGCATCACAGCGTGTAGTAAGGCCCTACCACATATGCAAGACATGCTGATGCATATAGAAGAAGAGCTCGACCTGTTAGAGACAACCAGCAAAGAACTTGAGTTTCAAGGTGTCACGGTAAAAGATAAGACACGTCAAGAAGCAAAAAAGCTGGCTCCATAATGGAACCAGCTTTTTGGTATGTGCTCTGAAAGCGACTACCAGCTGTAATCATTTTTAGGTATATTAACTTTAGATAATATTTCTTTTTGATACGCCGCTTTTAAATAACGTCGCCCCAAGCTGGCACAACCATTTGCATCAATGGTTTTAGTAGCTTAACGTTACAAGCAAAGATCGAGCCTGAGGTCATAGAGTTGTGTGCGCCAGTATGATCCACTACAACACCGCGTGCTTCAGTCACAATCAATTCACCTGCCGCAATATCCCACGGCTTAATTGACATCTCAAAGTAACCATCAAAACGACCAGCAGCCACATAGCATAAATCAAGCGCTGCTGAACCCATACGACGAACCTGACCACCTGCTTCAGAGACCTTTTGTAAGCTCTCAAAGTGCTGTTTGGCAAAAGAAACTACTTCACCATTACGCTTACGCTCAAGCGGATGACCTGTCGTAAAGAAACCACCGTCGATAGTTTTGCGTTCGCTCACTTGCATACGGCGATTATTTAAACGTGCGCCTTTACCACGGCTCGCTGAGAACATCTCATCACGAACAGGATCATAGACCACACCATGCTGGGTGACGCCTTTGTGCTGTACAGCGATGGATACGCAGAACTGTGGTACACCATGAACAAAGTTTTTAGTGCCATCTAGCGGATCGATAATCCAGCACCAGTCAGCATCTTCGCCGCGACCTTCTTGCATACCAAACTCTTCACCCAAAAATGAATGATTAGGATAGCTGGCTTTTAGCGTCTCAATGGTAAGCTCTTCGCTAAAGCGATCAATGCGGGTAACCAAGCCATCAAGCCCTTTAGACTCAATATCTAACTCGATTTTGTGACGGTTTTGATGCGCATATAAAATCTCTTTACCAACTTTTTCAGCAGTACGCGCTGCGATGACGACCATGGGTTCCATAAATAACCTATTTGCTTAATGAATGAATATAAAAAATAAGACCAACTCTGTGCCCACAACATGCCAAACAGCCGCCGCATCACACTACATCTATGCGATTAAAAACGTGTCTTTTATACGTAAAAACTTATAAACGACAACCGCATTATACTAAAATTGTTCGATAAAAACGAAAAAACCGTCACGCTGACCAAGCCCGTATTTTGGCGATCATCTAAACTGCGCAAATTGTAAAAAAGTTAGCACCTACGGCTAGCAGGCGTTTGCTCTGTTTAAGGAGCATATATCTGTTTTTATTAATGCCTTTTTAGCGCATTAATTTTTAAAATAATATTGTAACGTTAAATATAGTATCTACGATAACAGCATCTTAAACTGTTTGAGCACGCCTTCAATATCTAAACCACAGTCAGCCCACTGCTCTGCTTGGGAACCATGTGCAATAAAGCGATCAGGAATACCGATATTAGCAATAGCTGGACGATTTGTCTTAAAGGCGTCCGACTTGTTGAGTAAATACTCATTTACCGCACTACCTGCGCCGCCCATAATCATGTGCTCTTCTAGGGTTGCTATATGAGTGACCCCTTGCGCCAATAACGTTTCAAGCATTGCTGTGTCTAGCGGTTTTACCCAGCGCATATTGACCACATGTATCTGACATTCTAACGCTGAATCGTCTGCTAAGATTTCTGCGGCTTGCTGAGCAGTTGCTACCATCGTACCAAAAGCCAATAATGCCAATTTGTAAGGCGCATCAGATTTACCTAATACTAACTCAACGACCGCTTCACCAACTTTATAGTTTTGGGCTGGCTGCTTAATATCAGCACCTGTACCTGTACCACGTGGATAACGTACGGCCGTGCAGCCTGGATATTCATAGCAAGTATTGAGTAAATGGTAGCATTCGTTCTCGTCTTTCGGCGCTGCAATCACCATATTAGGTACACAACGCAAAAATCCAAAATCAAACACACCAGCATGCGTGGCACCATCTTCGCCAACTAAGCCCGCTCGATCAATGGCAAACATAACATCGAGGTTTTGTAAAGCCACGTCATGGATCAGCTGATCATATCCGCGCTGCAAGAACGTTGAATAAATCGCGACAATAGGTTTGACGCCTTGAGTCGCCATCCCAGCCGCTAGCGTGACCGCGTGTTGCTCAGCAATGGCCACATCAAAAAAACGCTCTGGAAAATGACGAGCAAAATCTGTCATCCCTGAGCCTTCTTCCATGGCTGGTGTGATGGCTAGCAACTTATCGTCTTCGGCCGCTTTATCACACAAAAACTGCCCAAACACTTGTGAATATTTTAACGTTGGTTTTGTGCTTGGCTGTTTCTTTGGCTGCTCTATAGAATCAGCTTTAGAACTTTTATGCTCTTCATGATTTTCGACCGGCAGTTTACTGATTGCATGATAGCCCACTGGATCTAACTCTGCTGATGCAAATCCTTTACCTTTAGTAGTATAGATATGCACCAATACTGGACCTTTTACTTGCTTGGCCAGTGACAATACGCGCAGTAGTTCAGGGATATTATGACCATCAAATGGACCAAAATAGGTAAAACCAATGGCTTTAAATAAATTATCTTCTAGCTGCGGAACGTCGCGCATTTCTTTGTGACGCTTGCGGCGATCAAACGCTTGCATATCAGGACGATGACAAAGTACTGGCTCGCCTGACTCAGAGATATCCACTTGGTAGCCCGACTCCCAAAGCATAGCCAAATGTCTTGAAAATCCGCCAATAGAGCAAGATATCGACATATCATTGTCATTTAGAATGACTAGCAAATCAGCATCTTGCTGTACTGCATCATTCATAGCTTCAAATGCCATACCGCCTGTCATCGCACCATCACCGATGATACAGGCAACAGTTTGCTCACGGCCTTGATAACGCAGTGCAAGACTCATACCCAGACCAGCTGAAATAGAGGTCGATGAGTGTCCGACACCGAATGTATCGTAGACAGACTCTGCGCGCTCAGGGAATGCTGTCAGACCATCCTTAGATCGGATAGTACCTAGCTGCTCGCGGCGACCTGTCAATACTTTGTGAGCATAGGCTTGGTGACCCACGTCCCAAACGATTTGGTCTTGCGGCGCATCTAACAAATAATGCAAAACGATAGTCAGCTCAACCACGCCCAAATTGGCACCAAAATGCCCACCGCTCTGACCAGCTGAGTACAATAAAAAAAGGCGCAACTCATCAGCCAGCGTAACAAGATTGGCCGTTGAAAGCGTGCTAAGTTCAGTGGGTGTATCAATTGCATCAAGCAATGGCGTATGAGGACGCACGCGTGGAATCACAGTATAGGTCTGCTGTAAGCTCGATAGCTGAGCAGCAGAATCCAGCACTGATGTAGATAGGAACTGAGACTTTGGAGAATGAGGTGACTGCTGCATAAACCGTACGATACCTACCAATCTGCTGACAAGACATGTCTTTTAAATATAGCGATGACTATATTTAAAGGACGTCAATAATACCTACATCATTATTGATGTAATCGACCATATAATTATTCATGCAACTTTCGTATTTGTATAGCTGCGCTACTTACGACAGGTGACACGCTATCATAATAGAATACGCGTCAACACCGCCCTTTTGATATCAAAATATTGATGCGTTTATGCTATTAACTACTAAGGGGTGACATTATGCCCTATTATTTCGCATCAATAGCGGACGTTAGTGACGACATAGTAATGTAAGGGTAAAGACTTGTCACTGTATCCGTCAAAATAGTATGGCATAATAGCATTTTTTTTTAATTGTCGCTTTAATCATCGTGCGTCGTCTGTGAACTTTGTGTGTTTTTATAACAAACACAATGAGCACGCTGTCCTTGTGAGCAGGTTATACTGGTATTATCTTGGTATTAGCAGTAAAGTTGAGGTGACATACTCATCTCGACTAATATTTATCTCGTAAACAGTCGTTATCTCGAACAGTAACTATCTCAAACAGCGTTCGTTTCAAACAGCAATAACATAATTTTCACCGCCACAACTTTAGGCTTATGTAGGACAGCAATGTCATATCAATTTATCACTAGTGCCAAATTACCCACTCGTCATGGCGAGTTTGATATTCATATCTTCGAAAATAGCGAAGGTCAAGAGCATGTTATGCTGACCGTTGGTCTGCCTGTGGTCGATCAAAAGACAGTTGATATGGCTAGCCGACCCTCAAATGACACAATACTGAGCCAAAAAGACAAATCAGCAGCAAAGCAAGTACCGCTCATTCGTATTCATTCTGAATGTCTAACAGGCGATGCATTTAGCTCATTGAAATGTGATTGCGGACCACAGTTGAATACTGCCATGCAAGCGATTCAAGAGTCAGGTTGCGGAGCGATTTTATATTTGCGTCAAGAAGGTCGCGGTATCGGCTTGACCAACAAAATTCGTGCGTATGCCCTACAAGATCAAGGCCATGATACATTGGATGCCAATCTCATGTTAGGCTTGCCTGCTGATGCACGTATCTACGACATGTGTAGTCCGATGCTTGCCCATGTTGGGGTTGATGCCGTCAGGCTCATCACCAACAATCCAAACAAGGTTGCTTATCTGACTGAGCATGGTATTGATGTTGTTGAACGTGTGCCATTATTGGTCGGTGTCAACGATATGAATGCTGAGTATCTAGCAACCAAACGTGATCGCATGGGCCACTTGTTTGATAAGAATATCAATCTTGATAAAGATGTCTCTCACGACACAGACCTTAATACAGCCATACACCTGAATAAATAGATATCATATGAGTATTGCAAATACAGATAACGAAACAGACTTATCAACGGTCGCGTCAGTGACGACGCCAACCCATGATGACATTATGAAAGTGCGCGAGTTTTTAGTTGATTTACAAGCGCGTATTTGTGAAGCACTAGAAGCACAAGAGCGCGATGGCGGCACTAATAACAACGAGCATGCGACTTTTGTTCCTGATGACTGGGAACGTCCTGAAGGCGGCGGCGGTCGGTCATGCGTATTGGTTGATGGCGAAGTCATCGAAAAAGCTGGCGTCATGTTCAGCCATATTCATGTACATAACCTACCTGCCTCTGCTACTGCACGTCACCCTAATATCGCTGGACGCAAAGCTCAAGCAATGGGCGTGTCACTGGTAGTCCATCCCAAAAATCCAAACGTACCTACGAGCCATGCCAATGTGCGTTTATTCGTAGCAGAAGCGGAAGGCGAAGCGCCTATCTGGTGGTTTGGTGGTGGTTTTGACTTAACGCCCTTTTATCCAGTATTGGAAGACTGCGTACATTGGCATCAAGTCTGTCATGACCTGTGCGCACCATTCGGAGATAATATCTACGCTGACTTTAAACAGTGGTGTGATGAGTATTTTCATCTGCGCCATCGTGATGAACAGCGTGGTATTGGCGGTCTGTTTTATGATGATGTTAGTACTGAAAGTCGCGGCTGGGACTTTGAGACCTGCTTTAACTTTATGAAGGCAGTGGGCAACGGTTATCTTGACGGTATCATGCCGATTTTTGAACAACGTAAAAATACGCCTTATACCGAAGCGCAGCGCGAGTTTCAGCTCTATCGCCGTGGCCGTTACGTCGAATACAATTTGGTCTATGATCGTGGCACGCTATTTGGGCTACAGAGCAATGGACGTATCGAGTCAATTCTAGTCAGTATGCCACCGCTTGCCAGCTGGCATTATCGTTTTGAGCCTACTGAAGGGACGCCTGAATTTGAGTTGACTGATTATTATCTAAAACCGCGTGATTGGTTGGCACTGTAGGCTTTGTAAATTAGGTTTTATCAATATCGCGATATTCATATCTCTAAAAACTTTGGGAAGGTCAGCCTCTATCGCTGGCCTTTTTCATTGTCAGCACTATTTAAACGACCCACTCTCACGTTGTTATCGTACAGAAATACGTTGCGTAACTGTCAAACAAACACCACAACCAATCATAACCATGTTAAGTTATGCTTATTTAAAATATTACGAGGATATAACAACTATATCATCCCCATTGCATAGATAACCGTTACAATAGAAGACGTTCTTTATTAGCAACTGTGCTCAAAAGAATTTTAGGCAGTATTTTGTATAACTATATTTTAAGTCAAAGCGAGCGTTTCTAATTGCGCTTACTATTAGCCAAGTTTAAAGGAGTAAGTCATATGGCACAGGTTCATACCAACAAATCTTTCAAGTCTCTGTTTAGCGTTACTTTGATGGCGGCGGCACTCGGTCTAACGGCCTGCAACACGTCAACAGGGACTAACCCCGACGTACAAGCGCGTCAAGATAGCATGAAAAACTGGGGCGACGCAGTTGGCGTCATGGGTGATATGGCAAAAGCACCTGATACCTTTGATGCTGAAGTATTTAAAGAACAAGCTGCGTTCTTGGCAGAAGATGCTGCCAAACCTTGGAGCCATTTTGAAGACCCAGAAGCGGTAGGCAATGCTACCGAAGCAGTTTGGTCTGATGCTGACGGCTTCAGTGCCGAAGCTGAAAACTTCCAAAAAGTCACTGCTGAGCTAAATGCTGCCGCCCAAAACGCTACTAGCATGGACGACGTCAAACCTGCCTTTGGACAAGTTGGTGCAAGCTGTAAATCGTGCCATACTGACTTTAGAGCAAAATCTGAATAAGTCTTTATACCTATAGTAGATAGATAATTTAGTAGATAAATAAATACGAAAAAACCGCCATATCACTGGGTATGGCGGTTTTTTCGTTGTCTGAGTTGTTATAGAAATTAAACTCTTGATCTCAACTGAATATCCAATAAGCGCACTACTCTGCCACTGTTTTGTTCGTATTCATAGCTTCTTGCTGCTCGTTCATTTTATTAACGATAGCACCTACTGAAGGATCACTCAAATCAATCGTACGTATTGGGAATGGAATGTTCACACCCGCTGCATCCAACGAATCTTTGATACCTACAATTACCTGATGAATAGAGGCGACCTTATGAGCTTGTGTTCCGTCTTCGATAAACCAGCGTACCATTAGGTCAATGGACGAACCACCAAAACCAGTGGCAATCACGCTTGGCGTTGCTTTCTTTGAGACGCTCTCTATCTTATCTAGTGCTTTTATAATCTCAGCTTTGGCAGCTTCGATATCATCTTCATAACCAATACCCACTGCAACCTGTAGACGGCGCTGCTTATAAGCGGTATTGACGGTCAGCGCTGAAGTATAAAGATCTGAGTTTGGAATCACTACTTGCCTACCATCATAGGTCTTGATGGTGGTTGCCCGTATTTTGATATCTTCGACCGTTCCTTCATATTCTCCTGAGACAATCTGATCACCGATACGAAACGGCTCTGAGATCAATAGCAAAATACCAGAGAGCAAGTTTTGAAAAATATCTTTAAAAGCAAAACCGATAGCGACCGAACCAATACCAAGCGCTCCGATCAGCTTAGCAGGGGTAAATCCTGGTACTGCAATAACCATCGCTATCATAAAACCAATAAAGAAAATGAGTGCCCCGCCTACCCGCTGAAATACTTTCACCAAGTTCTGATGTCGGCTACGGCTACCTAATAATTTGTGAACGATTTTTTTGAAGACAATGGATAAGAACCAAAAAACTAGGACAACGATGATTGATGCAACAAAATATGGGATTCTTTCAACGAAGCTAACCCATATATCGTTTGCTGAGCCAAGGATGCTTTGATACGTTATTCCATCTGTCGTCGTAGACTGCGTAGCTGTCTCAGCACTCAGCGTTGTTTCTGCCTCAGAAGTAGGCATTTGGGTGATACTCCTTTGTTTTATTTATTCCTATCAGTACATTTATTTCAATAGATGCGGTCGTCCTAACAGTTAACCCATCAAATCAGCTTGCACGATTTCAATCCAGTAGCCGTCTACATCTTTGATAAAGGCAATGTTTTTCATGCTGCCATCTTCTGGACGTTTTTTGAATTCGACGTCATTTTTATCAAACCAAGCAACCGCTTCATCCAAACTTGGAACGCTAAAGCAAATATGACCAAAACCCTGTGGATCTTGATTACCGTCATGATAGCTAAAATCAGCTTTTGTCTCGGTACCGTAGTTATGCGTCAACTCCAAAATGCCACGCTGACGGAAAGCAAAGATTTCTAGGTCGTCACCTGTTGGCAAGTTTTCGCGCTCGCTCTCGGTCAATTTAGCCAAGAAATACAAATCGAATCCCATATCAGGGAATTTTTTGACAGCAAGTAATGTCATACCTAAGACACCAGTGTAAAACGCTAATGACTTAGCAGGGTCTTTGACACGCAGCATGGTGTGGTTAAAGGTAAAACCTGTGGTCTGTGATGAAATTGGCTGGACACCGTCCGTACTAACGCTGCTAGCAGGCTGGTCTATTGCGTCATTATTGTTGTTAGATGTAGTAGACATAATTATCCTAATATAATTCAAAAAATAAATGCATAAACACACAAATCATGATCGTCACAATTTGCGTCGTTCTCTTATCATAATAAAAAACAGCGAAATAACTGATAGCGTTTTGTAAGAATATGAACAAGGTATGTTCTTCTCTACGCCCCGACCAGCTATCTAAAACTGCCTAGCTATCCAAAAAGCGCACCTTTCCTGTCTCTAAGTCGTACTCAGCACCGACAACAAGTAGCTGACCACTATTGGTCAGGTCTTCTAGTGCACGTGACCCATGTTTTAGCTGACTGACTGACATACGTACGTTAGCGCGAATAGAGCGATCGACCAGTGCATCAGCATCGACGTCTTGACCATTGGCAGTTGCCAGTTCGTGTAAGTTGTAAACGCTTGGGCGAATACGATCAACGATAGATTGCAAATTAGGTGAATAGTTCTGCTCAGGATTAATCAGCGTTTCAACACAAGCAGTGACAGCACCGCAATTTGAGTGTCCAAGTACCACCACCAACTGTGTACCAAAGGCTTCAGCGGCAAACTCGATTGAGCCAATCTGTGATGGTGCAACGACGTTACCCGCCACTCGTATAACGAACAAATCTCCCAAACCCTGATCAAAAACAATCTCAACGGGTACTCGTGCATCTGAGCAGCCCAAAATAATGGCCAACGGATTTTGGTCCTTGACCAACTCTGGACGACGCTGCATATATTGATCGGTACTGGTGAGGCTATCAACGTAGCGTGCATTACCTGCTTTTAAAAGCTCAAGCGCTTCTTGACCTGTGGATGGACGTATATCGGTAGGCATGAGAGATCCTTTATCATCAATAATATTAGAGTTATAAGCTGTTTTGTACAAATGTACTTAAGCACAGACCGGCTAATCATCGCCAAAATATTAGGCTAGCCATGTTTGTCAGCTATAACGTGATTGTATAGGAATAAAAACCAAAAAACGGTAAAAAAATTTGTCTAAATATCGCTGCGTGAATACAATCACATCCAAAAATACAGCTGTCCATATCGCTGCTACGACAGTATGACTCGCGTAATTTATAACGAACTTGCACTGACTTATATCAAGGGTTTGTTATAATACGCTGCATTCAGATCGTGCTTACGCTCATGCCAATCCCTTTGATGACAGTCAGCTGTATATAGATATTGGACGCTTAGGAACAGATATTATGACCGATTTATCTCAACGTACACATAACACCTCTGCGTCATCTCATGATGATCAGGTGCTGCTGCAATTGACTGGTCTAAAAAAAACTTATGATCGAACCGAAGTTCTAAAAGACATCAATCTCGATATCAAACATGGTGAGTTTTTGACCCTACTTGGCCCATCAGGCTGCGGCAAGACGACGTTGCTGCGTTTGATTGCCGGCTTTGAGCAGCCAAATGCTGGGGCAATATATTTGGACGGTGTACAGATGGCAGGGTTGCCCGCCGATAAGCGTCCGGTCAATACCGTATTTCAACAATATGCGTTGTTCCCTCATATGAGCGTCGCTCAAAATGTAGCGTATGGACTAAAGCTAAAAAAAGTACCGAAAGATGAAATCCAAAGACGCGTCAGCGAGATGCTAGCGATGGTACAACTAGAGCATCTAGCCAACCGCAAGCCGCAAGATTTATCTGGCGGTCAGCAGCAGCGAGTTGCTATTGCACGCGCAGTGATTAACCGTCCTAAACTGCTGTTGCTTGATGAGCCATTATCTGCGCTCGATCATAAACTGCGCCTACAAATGCAATCTGAGCTGAAGCGCCTGCAACGTGAGCTGGGCATCACTTTTGTCTTCGTGACCCATGATCAAGAAGAAGCGCTGTCGATGTCAGATCGTATTGCCGTGATGAAAGACGGCACCTTCCAGCAGATCGGCACGCCTATCGAGATTTATGAAACTCCTGCCAACCTATTTACTGCCAAATTTATCGGCGAGACCAATTTGTTTAGAGCTGAGGTCAAAGGTGTTTATCCAAACCAGCCAGATCGCGATGGTAAAGTGACCAACGGACGTATCGAGGTCGAAGTTTGCGAAGCACAGGCGCAAGAAGAGCTAACCACATTACGTAACTTACGTCGTCCCAGTTTTGCCAATGACGTGCAAGTGGGCGATATCGTTAATTTATTACTGCGCCCCGAGGACTTACGAATATATGACCCAAAAGATAATGAACATAGTGGATTGATAGGCCGTGTCATCGAGAGTAACTATAAAGGCAGCACGTTAGACTCAATTATCGAATTGGCAAATGGTCATATCATTAAGGCTTCTGAGTTTTTCGATGAAGACGACCCGAGCTTTGATTACAAACTAAACGAAGGTGTCAAAGTCTCATGGGTAGATGGCTGGGAATGGGTATTGCCAGAAGACTCTAAAACTGTCTCAGACACGACTGTACAAAAGGATGGTAGCTGATGGATCGCAACCACTTAGGTAGTAAAAGTCCATTTCGTACCGTCACGCTTTGGCTAATTTGGGGTTGGCTCCTGATATTTGCGCTATTGCCAAATATATTAGTCATCGCTGTTAGTTTTTTGACCCGCGATAGCAGCGCATTCATCAGCTTACCTGTCAGCATCGACAGCTACGTACGTATGATTGATCCGTTGTATTTTGAAGTATTTGTCCATTCACTGTGGATGGCAGGTATCACTACGGTTATTTGCCTACTGCTTGGCTATCCTTTTGCATGGCTAATCTCCAAAGTAAAGGTGCGATGGCAGCCATTGTTGATGCTGCTACTAATACTGCCATTTTGGACCAATTCTTTGGTACGAACGTATGCACTCAAATTACTGTTTGCTAATAATGGTTTGATTAATAAATTACTACTGGCAATTGGTGTAATCGATACCCCTATCGATATTTTATATACTCAAGGCGCGGTGATTGCAGGACTAACTTACTTGTTGTTTCCGTTTATGGTACTGCCGCTATATGCAGTATTTACTGACTTGCGCAATGATATGCTACTCGCCTCGCAAGATTTGGGGGCAACTAGAGCACAGACTTTTTGGCATGTGGTACTGCCATTAACGACACCTGGGATTATCTCTGGAGTACTGTTAGTGCTATTGCCTGCCATGGGGATGTTTTATGTGGCAGACATTTTGGGTGGCTCTCGTAACTTATTGGTCGGTAATATCATCAAAAACCAATTTTTGGATGCGCGAGACTGGCCCTTTGGTGCAGCAGCCAGCGTATTATTGACACTGGCGATGGCGGTATTATTACTTGCCTACCGCGCCAGTAGCCGCCGCATTGGCAAAACTGATTTTAATGAGGTGGCCTAATGTCCTATAGCTCACCGAATAAAAAAAATCGTACGCTCAAGATTGGTAGTATCACCGCCAAAGGCTATCTCGGACTGATTTATGCTTTGTTATACCTGCCCATCATTGTTTTGGTGGTGATGTCCTTCAACAAGTCAAAGATTGGCTACAACTGGGGCGGATTTAGCTTAAAGTGGTATGAGTCACTATTTAACAATCAAGCGATGCTCGATGCGTTTTGGCACTCTATTGTCTTAGGCTTGGTGGCAGCCACTGTTTCGACTTTAATAGGCACGCTCACCGCGCTGGCGCTACACCGTTATAATTTCCGCGGCAAAGGCTTACTAAACGGGCTACTATTTGTCCTGATGATGTCGCCTGAGATTGTATTGGCTATTTCATTGCTAGCATTGTTTTTATTGATTGGTTTGCAATTGGGCTTTGTCTCACTGCTATTGGCGCACATTACTTTTTGCCTGCCTTTTGTTGTGATTACCGTCTTTGCACGATTAAGTAGTTTAGATGAGCGTTTAATGGAGGCGGCACGTGACTTGGGTGCCAATGAATCAACCATGGTGCGCACCGTCTTGATTCCCGTTATTTTGCCAGCAGTCATGGCAGGTTGGTTACTGGCCTTTACCTTGTCGCTAGATGATGTAGTGGTGTCAACCTTTGTCACAGGGCCTAGCTATGAGATTTTACCGCTACGCATTTATTCTATGGTGCGCGTAGGACTCAAGCCAGAAGTCAACGCCATTGGTACGTTATTGCTGGTTGCCTCGCTAGTATTGGTGGTTATCTCACAGTTGCTGTTACGCAAGCGCTAGATGTTGATTACTGACTAATTGCTTATTAACTGCTTATTAATAATGGACTATGAGTGAAAGTCAGCGCTATATTGACTATAATGAATTTTTCTCACCTTAGCGGTTAGGTTATATTATGCTTGAGCTACGTCATCTTAATACATTAACCGCGCTACGGGCGCACGGTTCACTTGCAGCAGCGGCAGATGAGTTGCATGTTACTGCCTCGGCCGTTTCGCACCAATTAAAAGAGCTTGAAAATTATTACGATATCAGCTTGGTCAATCGCCGGACGCGCCCGCTTAGCTTTACGCCAGCAGGTAGAGCAGTATTGGCATTGGCAGACAATATCCTACCGCAAGTTACCCGTACCAAATCTAATCTTAAACGCTTAGCACACGGTCAAGCAGGTAGATTACGCCTAGCATCTGAATGTCATAGTTGTTTTGATTGGCTCATGCCGATACTTAACCACTATCGCCGCGAATGGTCAGATGTCGAATTAGACTTTGCCACAGGGTTTGAGCCTGAGCCGCATCATTTGCTAATAGAAGGTGATATTGATCTGCTTATCACTACCAGTGATTTGCCGCTCGACGGTATCAGTTATCAGCCACTATTTGAGTATGAGAGCCGCTTGGTGCTGTCACCAACACATGATTTAGCTGCTCAGAAATTTATTGACCCTAATGACTTGATTAACGAGACATTAATTGCCTATCCGGTAGAAGCCAAACGCCTCGATATCATCGCCAACTTTATGACGCCAGCACAAGTAAGCTTTGATAATGTTCGTACGACAGAGCTAACCGCGATGCTAATTCAGCTGGTTGCTAGTGAACGTGGCGTAGCGGCATTGCCTGATTGGGTAGTTGCTGAATACGAGAAAAAAGGTTGGGTCGTCTCGCGACCATTGGGAAAAGGTGTGCATTGTCAGCTGTATGCTGCGACGCGTACCTCAGGTCAAGATATAGCGTACATGCAGGGATTTGCCAGTTTATTGGAAGGGATCGTTAAACCTGTATGAATGATTTTAGCTTAGCAAAAAACCATACTTTAAAATTAAATTTGTAGTCCAAAGATAATAGCTGCTATTGTTAATTCAATGAAGTTAACTATAGGAAGATTACCATGAGCTTAATATTTATAGATCGAAACAATCGAAATACTTTGGTTACTAAAGATATGTTTGAAAAAATAACGAGCGATGCACCTTTTAATTTCGGGTATGATAATGCAGGTCATTATCTAATCATTAGTTCTAAGAAAGGAAGATTAGAAGTTCGTTCTAAAAACAAAATTCTAGATCTAAATGAATTATATGCAGAATTTGAAAAGATAGGAATTATATTGCCATTCTCGATAGAGGACGAACATATCTATAGTTAAAATTATTCTTTATATATTAAAGAGTTTAGTGCAGAGTAGGCTGACTCCGTATAGTAATACCAGATCGCATAATAAACACAAATTATACAACTAGCTTAAAGAAATAAAACCCCAGCGCGGTTGCCAGTAATGTTAACCCAACATGTAAACCGATGAGCGCTAAGCCTGCTAGTAACCGTCCGTCATGGATAAAGCCAAACACCTCTGCACTAAACGTACTAAACGTAGTCAATCCGCCCAGAAAACCAGTAATCACAAACACGCGTACATGATCAGATAAGTTGCTGCCCATACGCTCAAACCATACTAGCGCAAGCCCTATCAATAGTCCGCCTAGGATATTGGCGCTCAGTGTACCGAGTGGAACCCAACCGTGTAAGGCATTGAAACGCGATAGCCACGCCCGCAAGCAAGCACCAAATGCTGCGCCCAAACCAATAGCAAGCCACTGCATAGACAGTCCTTAATTTATATAGACGTATTGGACCAGATGCTCATTTATACAGCTGGTAACTCTGTCATTGGCCAACGCGGAATGCAGCTAACGGCCAAATCATCAGACTGTCCTGCTTGCAAACGCTCAAAACCTGCATACGCAATCATCGCACCATTATCCGTACATAGCGCAGGCGGTGCATAATGAACCGTCGCATTGATCTTAGCCAACTCAGCTTCTAGCATCTCACGCAAATGGGTGTTGGCGCTGACGCCGCCTGCAATAACCAGACGGCTCATATCTGCTTGCTTAAGTGCCTTAACGCATTTTTTTACCAGTGTATCGACTACCGCATGCTGAAAACTAGCGGCGATATCGGCACGGACTTGTGGATCACTATCAGTACTATTGCCTGAACCACCAGACAGTGGTGTGTCTTTAATCAAATTATGTACGGCCGTTTTCATACCGCTAAATGAAAAGTCTAGACCTCGATGGAGCATCGGTCTTGGCAGTGCATAAGCATCAGGGTTACCTGTTTCTGCCAGCTTGGCAATATTAGGACCACCCGGATAAGGTAGACCTAGCATTTTGGCGGCTTTGTCAAAGCACTCACCTGCTGCATCATCGATCGACTCACCCAAGATCTCATACTGCCCCACACTATGAGCAGCAATAAGTAACGTATGTCCACCAGATACCAGTAGCGAGACAAAAGGAAATGCTGGAGGGTTCGCACCCATCAGCGGCGCTAAAAGATGCCCTTCCATATGATGAATACCAATCGCTGGGATATCTAAGCCATACGCCAAGCTACGACCAAATAACGCGCCTGTCATCAATGCACCAATCAGGCCAGGCCCCTTAGTATAGGCAATCGCATCGATGTCACTTTTTTTCATATCGCATTGTTCTAGAAGCTCATTGAGTAACGGCACTAGCTTACGAATATGATCACGACTGGCAAGCTCAGGCACAACGCCACCATAAAGTGCATGCAGCTCAATCTGAGAGTACAGCACTTGCCCGACCAGACCTTGGTTGTCGCTGTTTATTTGCTCGCTATCAAAAATCGCCAGCCCCGTCTCATCACAAGAGGTCTCTAAGCCCAATACTTTCATATTTTTGCCTTTATACTTTCATTTTCGTGCTATTTTTGCCGCACTCTTTATCTTACATCAATTTGAGAAACTGGGTAACGAATACAACCAGCCTAGCACTAGTATCACAAATTCGCTTAGTACAGCTGTCATATTTTTAAAATAGGGATGACAAAAAACGTGCATAAAAAGACCGTCATTGTCAGTCACAATGACGGCCAGTTTAGCAAATTTCAATAGCTGACATCTTCTAATATACTGTATCAGCTTACCGACGCTAGCATATAATCAACAGCCGCTTTAACTTGTGCTTCGCTGACACCATTTACCGCTTGCGCTGGCATTTTATTAAAACCTTTCGCCGAGTGCATATACAACGTTTCTTTATCTTTGGTCAGACGAGCCGCCCAAGCCGCCGAGTCGCCATATTTTGGTGCATTGAGTAAGCCAGCAGCATGACAAACCTGACAGTTTGATTCATACAATTTGGCACCCGCATCTGCAGCCAAGACTTCAGGCTCAGTAGGGGTTTCCGGTGTCGCCACCTCTTCACCTATCACATCAGCAGATTCTGTTTCTGCTTTTGGCTCTGTTTCTGGCTCAACCGCAGGCTCAGGCATCGTATCCTCAGCTACAGTTGTTTCTTCCATAGCGGTAGCTGGTTCATTGGCTGATGCAGCCTCTTCAGTCGCTGTATTATCGCCACTACACGCACTCACTGCAAATACTACGCTCATGCCGATTACAGACAATTTCAGTTTGTTCATATACGGTTGTATATCAATCATAGTTTTACCCTTACTTAGTCAGTCTGCAATCAGTTAATAATGCGTTATATAGGCTCAAAATACTTACGTATACTACTAATGACTGTTTAATAGTCAACTCAGCACTAGATTACTCAGCGGTGGCTGCCGTTGTATCGTCAGTAGTCGCCATATCAGCGCTATCAGTAGGAGCAGCAGCGGCATCCGCACTATCGGTAGCTGTTGCTTCTGCAGTCGCAGATTCAGTGTCAGCCGTTCCTGCTTCTGCAGTAGCTGTACCCTCAGCTTCTGTACCAGCTGCATCAGCTGCTGGCATTGGTGCTGTTTCTGGGAAGTCCATATCTTCAACTGGTGGCGAATTTTTGATCGCAAGCTCAGCAGCTTCATCAACGCGATCGATTGCTAGTACTTCTTCATGCTCTTCACCGCCGCAAGCACTCACGCTCACACCTAAAGCTACGATAAGTGCCGTGCTTAATACCGTGTTAAATACTGTTTTTTTCATTCTAACATCCTCAATAAAATACACACAAAACGGTTAATAGGCTTACTACAATATGGGAATTATCATAGCATAAACTCCAATCAAACCGTTATAGACGGTAGGGATTTTTTATTGATAATGCATTGTATATATGTTGAATTCATAGATTGATAGCTAAATTCAAATTGTTATCTAATTGAATTACTTATCGGCAATAAATCCTTAAAATCATTGACTTTGTTGGTATTTTTTATTAGAATACCTGCCCTTACGCTAATGCGTGAGAATTGTCCTAGTTTGAGTTGATGCCTGTAATCTTGAGATATTACGGCTAAATACTAATACACAGCCAAACTAATGCCCTTATATCTCATCCTAATCGAGGAGTCTTCATGCCTGCAGTTAAGGTTAAAGAAAACGAACCAGTTGATATCGCTATCCGTCGTTTCAAACGTGCTTGTGAAAAAGCTGGTGTATTGTCAGACGTACGTAAGCGTGAGTTTTATGAAAAACCAACGCAAGTACGCAAGCGTAAAAAAGCTGCTGCCGTAAAGCGTTATAAGAAGAAGTTACAACGCGAAACTATTCGTACCACTCGTATGTACTAATCAGTAATCTGATTTAGCTACGTACAAGCGCTACACTAACGCCACTGTTATCAATTGATATCAGTGGCGTTTTTTATGCTACAATTTTTATTATTACTGCTGACATAATTCTTTATTAAAGCCATCATCAGCAGGTTCAATTCTATAAATTTAACAATCAACATCTACCGAATAGCATTTAATGGATCGATAAGGATAATAGCAGTGAGCCAACTTAAACAGACGTTAGCAGACAATATCAAAGTTTCCATGAAAGCTCGTGATCTTGAGCGCGTTAAAGTACTGCGCAACGTGCAGTCAGTAGTGAAGCAAATCGAGATTGACCGTCAGACAGAACTTGATGATGCACAAGTACTAGAAGTTCTGCAAAAGCAGCTAAAACAGCGTCAAGAGTCACTTACGATATTTACAGAAAACGGCCGTGATGACTTGGCTACTAAAGAGCAGTTTGAGATTGATATCATCAACGAGTTCATGCCGCAGCAAATGACTCAAGACGAGATTATGGCATTGGTCACGGCTGAAATCGCTGAGCAAGGTGCTACATCAATGCGCGATATGGGCAGTGTCATGGGTGTGCTCAAAAACAAAACAGCTGGCCGCGCTGATCCTGCCTTGATTTCTAAAATGGTTAAAGACGCGCTACAAGGTTAATTTCTAATAGATACTCTTTAATTATCAGACGATAGCGTTTGTGTGATTCATCAACAGCTAAACTGCTACCGTAAAGTTAGCTGTCTGACCTATAAACGATTGGCTACCAAAAACCGCCTATTTCATTAACCGCTTAGGGCTTAAAGTCTCTGGCGGTTTTTATTGCTTTAATTTCTGCATTAATATTCGCTAGTAATGGACGCGCACTATTGGCTTGTTCCGTGATTTGCAGATCTTCCGTCAACTGTTTGGCCTGCGTCAAAGAGGTCAGTGCACTCTCATAGCGTCCATTCCATAGCTGATCATAACTACGATAGCGCAATGTATTAATCGTCGCGATATTGGCTAGTTGTGGTGACGTAGTGGTCTTAGCAAGTTTTTCGTTGGCGAGTTGCAAACTTTGCCATGCGTAACGATCACTTGAATGCTGTTCTGTTAATGGCTTTAACAACGCTTGAGCTTTTATCGGCTGATTACTGTTAGTCAGCGCTTCAGCCAGATAAAGGCGTAAGTCTCGGCGTTCAGGGTATAGACGCTGCTGGCTTTCTAAGACGTCTACGATTTGTTGCCACTTACCCTGTTCACTCAATAGCTGACTGTGCGTAATCGACAGTAGCGGCTCCAAATTCTGACGTTGCGTACTTGATAACGCTTTTATCTCAGCCAATACCTTATTAGCATCTGTAAAGCGCTGCTGCTCTCCATACCAATGCATTAGCGCAAGTTTGGCCCCAAGGCTGTTTTTAGCAGCCGTTGTCAGTGTGACTTCAGAGGCATGTTTACCAGTCACTTGTACGCGCCAATACAACAAATCAAACAGTGCTTGATGGCGCTGCTGTTGGCTCAATGAGAGCGATGGATAACGCTGGGCGCGACTTTGCGATTCACTCAGTCGCTCATTACTCAACGGATGCGAGCGCACAAAGCTCGGTAAAAACTGATTTTCAACTTGGTTTAATTGCCTCTGTTGATTCATCGTCGCAAAGAATCTTGGCATCGCACGAGGGTCGTAACCCGCTTGGGTCATAATCTGCATACCTACTCTATCAGCCTCGCGTTCGTTACTACGGCTAAACGCCATACTGCTATTCATAGAGGCTGTTTGACTGCCCGCCATTACCGCAGCGGCTGCATCACCATCAACTGCTGAGGCAGCAATCGCGGCTAGCATACCGCCTATCTGCATCAGCAAGGCCTTTTTACGTTCGTCAACGCCACTTTCATAATGTCGCTGACTGATATGCGCAACTTCATGCGCAACGACGCTTGCCAGCTCATCCATGCTACTAGCAGCCAGTATCGTGCCTGTGTTGATACCAATTACGCCACCAGGCGCTGCAAAAGCATTGATACTAGGGTTATCGAGTATGACGACGCCAAGTGGTGCTTGCTGGCGGGCTTGAGCATTGAGACGCCACGTCATATTTTTTATCGTTTCCTGCACCCAAGGATCATGTTCCATTTTGACGCGGCCATTGATATTCTGTAATGACCATTCGCCAAGCATCTTGTTTTGGTATTGCTCAGCAAAGCTTAATCTCTGCCCGCGCAAATTTGGTAAATCTAGTGCTTGCGGATCTGTGACTTGCCACGAACTATCAGCAAATGGCTGCGTCTGACTATCACGACCATGCGCACCACTAGCTATGGCTAGTAGCATCACTGATAACCCTACTTTGATACTATTTGGCAAAGCTAAACTCATAAAGTGATGGTTACCTTTTTGCTTAGACAATATAAGTGGCAAGCCTACGGAATTTTTGGCTATTAAAGGTTTATTACTGCTGTCAGGTCGCTTCGTTCTGTTAGCGTGGTACAAGTGCATATCCTATAAGATGATTGACGACTTCTTTTCGACTATACGAGCTTGTTTATATAAGGTCAATTCTACAATGCACTCAACTACCAATAACTTAGCCACCCGTCACGATTGCGCAACATGGCTATGTAATTATTCATTAGGTAACTATTTATTAGGTCTATTAGATTATTAGGTCAGTCTCAACCGTATGATGGTTAATCGAGTAATTGCCAATTTTGTAATTCTTGGCCAGATGATTCTAGTGAACCGAACGCAGCGTTGATTATATTCAACTGCAACTATACATTGTCTATTTGGTATAATAAGTAACAATGATAGTAGGTCTAGATGACTGTTATGACGATCTCGTAGTTTATAATTGATAGATTATGTTCGTACTTAATATCGAAGCCTATTGCTAATACTACTAATTAAACTATAGATATCTACAAGGTTTAAATTATGTCTGCTGATAGTGAACCAGCCATCGAACGTGTATCGAATTTTATCCAACTATCAGCGAACTTTTCTGATACACAGCAGAACGATATTGCTAGTTTACTAGAACTGCTACCGACTAAAAGTCACGAAACAGATAGTGTAAACACAGAGCCGTCTGAACTAAATATAAAAAACTTTGTTGATGGACGCGGTCTTGCATGCCCGATGCCACTGTTAAAAACCAAAGTCGCACTACGTGATGTAGTAGCTGGTGATTCTTTATATGTGGTTGCAACTGACCCTAATTCGCAAGCTGATATCGCAGCGTTTTGTAGACAAAGCCGACAATCCCAGGCGGCAGACTGTTTGGATTTGGTGGTTAATGAAGTTACTGACCACTTGTCAGGTGATGGCACATCATTACAGCGTTTCGCTACAATATATCACTTCATCATTACTAAAACTGATAGCAACTAAGCGCTGCTATCCTTTACAATTAAATCATAAAGATTTTATCTGACTATTTGCTTAACTATTTAACCAAGGTCAAGAATATGGCTAATAATTCTACTGATGCTGTGAATACAAATACAAAAGATGACGCAGCTCCTATAAAAAACGATGCACGCGATGCTGCATTGAAAGCCGCAGCCCAGCGACCGCCTTACGATGCGAGTACATTAGGCAATACTAGTACGCGCGACTTAGTACCCGCTATGCCAACTCATCTGTCAGCACCAGGGGTTAACCTAGGCGCGTATATCAATACTGTCCATCAAATTCCTATTTTGACAACAGTACAAGAACAAGAGCTAGCGCATCGCTACTATGATGAGGGTGATGTTGAAGCTGCTCGCCTATTGGTGATGTCGCATCTACGTTTTGTGATTCATATTGCACGTAGCTATTCAGGTTACGGATTGCCACAAGCAGATTTAATCCAAGAAGGTAACTTAGGATTGATGAAAGCGGTCAAACGCTTTGACCCAAATAAAGGCGTACGCTTGGTGTCATTTGCTGTACATTGGATCAAAGCTGAAATTCATGAGTTCGTGATTCGTAACTGGCGTATTGTCAAGGTTGCAACTACCAAGGCTCATCGTAAATTGTTCTTTAACTTACGCAGCCTCAAGAAGACCAATAACCAACTGACACTAGAAGAAGCAGATGCTATCGCTAATGACTTAAATGTCACGCGCAAACAAGTGCTGGAGATGGAATCACGTCTAACCTCTTATGACGCTTCGTTTGAAGCGCAGTCGAGCGACGATGACGATGGTCGCTACGCCCCTCAGCTATTTTTGGAAGATGGTATCGATCCAGCTGAGCAGTTAGAAGAAGAAGACTGGGAAGAAAACAACTCATCGGCACTCATCGCGGCTATGGGCACTTTAGATGATCGTTCACGCGATATTGTCGAACAGCGCTGGCTCTCTGAGCAAAAATCCACCTTGCATGAATTAGCAGCAGTTTACTCTATCTCAGCTGAGCGCGTCCGTCAGATTGAGAAAAATGCCATGGATAAGATTCGTGATGCTATGACTATTGATAGTGTAATTCTGCCAGATGATATTCAGTAGCCTCAAAATGGTACGAGTTGTGCAATGTTAAATTGGATCGGTATTGCAGCAGTTAATATGGCTATCGCCGTGGCCCTAGGTGCGTTTGGTGCACACGGTCTAGAAGGTCGTGTCAGCATCCAACAGCTTGAATGGTGGCATACGGCAACGCTGTATCTGTTTGTACACGCGCTTGGACTATTATTTGCCGGTTTACTGATTCGTTTGAAATATATTACTCAAACGACAGCATGGTTGTTGCAAATTGGCATTATTATTTTTGCTGGTAGCTTGTATGCAATGACGCTTGGTGCACCGCGTTGGTTTGGTGCGATTACGCCTATTGGTGGCATTCTTATGATTGTAGGCTGGCTATGGCTTGCCGTTTCTACATTCCGACTAAAAAGACTCAGTTAGCTAGTCTGTTCAAAGTTTATTTTAGATCGTAGTCTTAGTTATCTATAAAATAAATTTTATTAGTCAAAAGATACGTAACATATAAACAGGAATTTTAAAATATTAGGGAGTATTTGATATGAGCACTATCAGTGTCAATGGTAAAAGCTTACAAACCACTCATCAAACTGTGCAGCTAGTTATTAATGAACTTGGGCTTAGTCAAGGCCGTTACGCTGTAGAAGTAGATGGTGAGCTAATGCCAAAAAGTGAACTTGCTCAATTACGTGTGGTAGAAGGTATGGATATCGAAGTAGTACAAGCTGTTGGTGGTGGTTAATAGTATTTAGATAATTAAATTTAAGCAAACGGCAACCCTTTACTCATTTACATTCCTTAATACTAAAAAAGACCTCAACGTTTTATACGTTAGAGGTCTTTTTTATGTCGATTACAAACTAGTGCAGCAGCTACTTATAAATTTTTTATTCTCTTAGTTTACTTTCACTAGATTGTAACAATAACGTTCAAAGTTTAAAACTTGAACTATGCAGCTGGTACTGCTTCTGCAGGGGTTAGATCCTGATAGCGACCATCACGTCCTGCACCCTGAGTTTTTTTGCGCTCTTGACGGGTTTTGTACTTACGCACTTGTCTATCTAGCTTATCTGCCATCTCGTTAATGGCTTTATACATATCATCTTCAGACGCTTGAACAAACATTTCTTGACCTGAGACACGCATAATCGCTTCAGCTTTATGGCTTTTTTTACCGCCATCACTAGCACCGCTGTTGTCTAACGATAAAATCACTTGAATACTTTGTATCTGATCGAAGTGACGCTCTACTTTTTCAAGCTTTTCGCGTACTGCTGTGTCCATAGCTTCGGTAACGCTGATATGATGACCACTGATAGAAACATTCATATTGTTGTCCTTTTATTCATGACTTACAATCAACAGATGAGGTAGCATTCTTGCTCTTGTCATCCTGCCTTACCATCAACTATGCCGATGCATATAGTAATGTGTCGACGTATCCCTTTATCGTCTCCTTTGTTAGTTGTGAATGAATACTATAAATCGGCACTTGGTTTTTGTTGTTGGTATGACTCTAATTTGTCATGAAAGTCGTCCAGTAGCAAGCCATTTAATTGTAATTAAGTGTAACAAAAACTGTTGTTTCTTTTAGGTTTCTATATAATCAAAAAATTTTATTTTTTATATCTCGTTTATATCGTATAGACAGATAGTCATTAGCGTTGTAAAAAACAGGCTTATATAGTTAGTATTTCTGTTTGCGCTGAGTAGACGAGCCAATATTCATCGCTTCACGATATTTAGCGACAGTTCTTCTAGCTATATCGATACCATCTGTTAACAGCTCATCTTTGATACGACTGTCTGATAAGGGTTTTTTGGGATCTTCATCAGCGACAAGCTTTTTGATCATGGCACTGATAGCAGTCGACGAGATATCTCCATCCGCACCACTCACATGAGATGAGAAGAAGTGTTTCAAAGAAAATAGCCCTTGCGGCGTCAAAATGGTTTTGCTGGTGGTAAGGCGTGAGACCGTAGATTCATGTAGATCAACTTCTTCAGCAATTGCTTTTAATATCAAAGGTTGCATGGCGGTTGCACCATGCTGCAGGAATTCTTGCTGATAACGTACGATGCTGGTCGCTACTTTTAATAGGTTTTGATTACGCTCTTCGATACTACGAATAAACAGCCTAGCATCGGTAAGATTTTCGCGCAGATATTGATTATCAGGGCTATCATCACCGCGCTTGACTAAGTTGGCATATTCTTGGTTTACGCGTAGTTTTGGCAAAGTGTCTGGATTGAGACGCACATACCAGCCACCTTCTGCTGCTTCAGAGTTGCTTGTCGTCTTATTTTTTCTGACAGGTGTGACTAAAACATCAGGAATGTCGTAGCTTTCAGGCGGCTGGGCATAGTCGGGCTGGCTTGACTGAAACAGTAGCCCTGGTGACGCGTTTAAAGTACGTAGTAGCGTTAGAGCAGGTGTAATGTATTCTGGTGCAAGCCCTGTACGTTCTGTTAATGCTTTAATATTATTGCTGACTAAATGCTCGCTTGCTGATAGCAACGCTTGGGCTTCTGGTAGGTATTCGGTGTGAGTATCTAGCTTTGATAGTTGAATCGATAAGCACTCACTTAGGTGACGCGCCCCTACACCAACTGGATCACAGGACTGAATAATACGTAATACTGCTAAAACTTCTTGTTTCTCAACACGCTCATCCCATTGATAGAAATTTGCCATCGTATCAAAGCTCTGCAGCAGCTCATCTATGTCGATTCGAATGAAGCCCATATCATCCATGGAGTCTATTAAATACTCTGCAATCAACGTATCAGCTTCTGAGAGGCGTTTAAAGTTCAGCTGCCAACGCACATGATCTTGAATGGTAGACGAAGTACCACCTTGATCACTATCAAAATCTTCAGCCACTCTACTATTACCGGTTCCTGTTGTAGCAGAAGCATAGTTACCCGTATCAAAGCTATCAGTATTGAAACTACTGTAGCCATCCATATCTATCGCACTATCATCGATATTAGACTGCTGAAGCTTATCTAAACTATCACCACTATACTCTGCACTGGTATCCGGCGCTGAGTCAAACGAGTCAGTACTGCTACTTTGATTCCAACTATCTAGTGTTAATGACTCACTCCATTCCTCTGCTTCATCATTACCATTATCGTATTCGTCATCGTTTTCAATACGTTCAAGCAATGGATTACTATCTAGCTTTGCCTGAACCTCTTGTGCAAGCTCAAGACTAGAGAGCTGCAGCAATTTTATGGCTTGCTGCATCTGCGGGGTTAGCTTTTGTGAGTTGCTCAGCGTGGTCGCCAATCCGAACGACATACTCATGGGCGGCTTATTGCACTCCGATTTTGGTGATATTTTGTTTATTCTGTCATTTAAGGTAACGACTTAAATCTTATCAGGACATGACGATAGCATTTTTTGTCACAATTTTGCTATGATAATTTATGTTCTGTCCGGATACATTTGATGTGCTGTCTATAGCAGACTACTATCTTAATAAGTATAACCAATCTATAAACACGAGCAGTCTCTTCATTTCCGCGTAAATATTATAATAAATAAGCGACGGTTGAATGGGTAACACAGCTCACACCCAATAGGAATATTTTCATGAATCCAAACAACCATCAACTTAATGTCGCTGCTATTCAAATGAATAGTCAGCAGAATGTTGAGAATAATTTAGCAGATATCCAAGCCGCCATCACAGACGCACAAGCTCAAGGGGCTGAGCTCGCTGTATTGCCTGAGAACTGCTGTAGCATGGGGCAGCAATCCACTACTGCCGAGCGCTTTGATGACTTATCAGCGACGATAGCAGACTACGCACGCACTGCCGGTATACATGTACTAGCGGGTTCGTTGCCCTGTCATTATCGCCCCGATGGTACTATCGTTCCTGATGGTAGATTACGCCAAGTGAGTCAGCTGTTTGCACCAGACGGTACACGTGTTGCTCGTTACGACAAAATTCATCTGTTTACTGCAACTGTAGCTGATAAGCATGGCAGCTATAATGAAGCGGCGACCTTTGAGCCAGGTACACAGACCGTCATTGCGCCACTAGCAGTAGATAATGCAGTCTATCAACTCGGCATGATGGTATGTTTCGATTTGCGTTTCCCAGCATTGGCGCAGCGTCTACGACAAGCCGGTGCTGAACTATTGAGTGCACCCTCTGCCTTTACTTACTTAACGGGACAAGCACACTGGTCACTGCTGTTACAGGCTCGCGCGCTAGATAGTCAATGTATGGTTATTGGCGCGGCACAAGGTGGCGATCATCTATACAAAGACGGTAGCACGCGCCAGACATGGGGACATGCAGCCATTACAGCATTTGACAGCAGTATTATCGCAAGCTATGACAATAGTGAATTGGATAAACAATATGCCATCGTCATGGCGTCATTAGACAAGCAAACGCAAGAGCAAGGTCGCCAAAAACTACCTATTTTTGATTGCCATCGTTTAGCTTAAATTATGGAATCTAGTGGATGTCGTGCCTAACTACTAGGACAAGTCTTCATTCTGAGTATGAGTTGCTCGTGGATGGGCGCGATCATAAACTTGCGTTAATTTTGCAAAATCAACGTGGGTATAAATTTGCGTGGTACTAATATCGCTATGCCCGAGCATCTCTTGCACGGCGCGCAAATCGCCGCTGCCAGACAACATATGTGATGCAAAACAATGACGCAATAAATGTGGATACATATTCTGTGCAATACCTGCGCGAGTAGCAGCAACTTTCAAGCGCTGCTGCACTGCGCGTGTTGATAGTCTGGTACCGAGCTTCTCACTGATAAATAATGCGTCATCCATCTGCTCTACCCACAGGTTACGATGTGGTAGATAGCGTCTAATCGCTTCTGCTGCCTTTCCCCCTAATGGCACTAAACGTGTTTTATTTCCTTTACCTGTGACGCGTACCCGTAAGTCAGACAAATCTATATCTGCTATATCGAGTGCGACCAACTCGCCAACACGCAAGCCGCTACTGTAAAGCAATTCAAACATAGCTTTGTCACGTAACCATAGGCGCGCTTGCTCTGGTGTATCAGGAATCTCTTGATCAAGTAGTTGAGTCAGTAAATCGACATCAGCGATAGAAGGCAGCGGTCTAGGACTACGCTTTAGCTGATAGCCAGTGGTTGGGTTGATACGTGCTAGCTCTTCTTCAATCATCCAGCCATAAAAATGCCGAATCGCAGACAGCTCTTGCTGAACACTGGCAAGCGCTAGCTTATCTTCATCAAGGCGTTGACTGATATGTTGGGCAAGCTGCCGTTTATCACAGCGTGTCCACGTCAAACGTTTCCCGCGTAAAAATAACGCTAGTTGATTTAAACCAGCGAAATAAGCAGTCAAAGTATGCGATGAATGGTTGCGCACAGACAGCGTATTGAGCCAGCGATGCACAGGTGCGAGTAGTTCTCGTAATGCAGCATCGGACTCTATAGTGGCAGCCAGCTCAGTAGATAGCCAAGGTAATGAACTAGCCGCTTGGCTTTCTTTATTAGTAGACATAACCATATTAGAACCATCCTTGGCAGTTATACGATTGACCTAGCAACAGGTATTAGCCTTCAGCATTAGGCTTGAGACCCGCTTGTGCCATCAGGCCATCTGGACTAAACACGCCTTCATAAACGAAAGCGGTCGGGCCCGTCATCGTGACCGAATAGCCTGGCTGCCACTTGATAATCATGCTGCCACCATATAGCTGCGCGCGAACCTCTTCACCCTCATCAAGCCAACCTTCACGTATACCAACGGCCACTGCTGCGCAAGCGCCCGTACCACAAGCTTGTGTCTCACCTACACCGCGCTCATATACACGTAGGCGTATGTGACGCTGGTTCATCACTTGCATAAAGCCCACATTGACGCGGTCTGGGAATGCAGGGTGCGACTCAATTGCCTTGCCTAGAGTCTCAACCTCTGCATCAAGTACGTCATCAACTCTTATTACAGCATGCGGGTTGCCCATATTGGCAACATACAGCTGTACAGGCGTACCATTTACATCGAGATGATAAGTGTTTTGAATTTTAGTCGTCGCTCTTGGACTAAATGGGATTTCATCTGGCTCAAATTTAGGCTTGCCCATATCGACATCTACCCAACCGTAGCGATCAGTGGTCAGAGAGATGATACCGCTAGCTGTCTCAACACGCAGACGCTGCTTGAATGATAGTTTACGTGCTTGTACAAAACGCGCAAAACAGCGCGCGCCATTGCCGCACTGTTCGACTTCGGTGCCATCAGTATTAAAGATACGGTAACTGAAGTCGACATCAGGGCGCATAGGTGGCTCGACCACGAGCAATTGATCAAAACCAATACCTAGATGACGATCGCCCAATAACTGCACCAAGTCCTTGGTCAAATCGAGGCGTTGGGTCACTAAATCAATGACCATGAAATCATTACCCAACCCATGCATTTTAGTAAACTCTATTAGCATATCTTTGATGTCCTATCCTATTTTTATGTATGCCTTATATTAGCACGCTGTCAGGTACAATCATAATTATCACCACTATCAAATATCGAGTTATATGTCTATCTTACAACTAACTTGCTTGGGATTGGACTTAGCATTACGCACAAAAAAACCCACTGTTATCATCACAGTGGGTTTTCTTTCATCAATACAGTTATAAACAAAAATGATCTAAACAAAATAGTCATTAAATATAACTGTCGATGACTATATCGATATTAGCAACTTCAATACTGCTTATGATGCTATTTATCCTGCCACAACATTTCATCTGCATATAATGCTTCAATCGTTTCGCGCTTACGAATAAGCTGATGACTATCACCAGACACCATTACTTCGCTAGCACGTGGGCGTGAATTGTAGTTGCTGCTCATGGTAAAGCCGTAAGCACCTGCGCCAGTGATAGCCAATACATCGCCTGTGGTCAATGATAACAAACGATCTTTTGCCAAGAAATCACCCGTCTCACAAATCGCACCAACGATATCCCACGGCTGCGTACCATCTGTATCGATACCAGCACTAGGTGATACACTTGGAATCACAGCCATTTCAGCTTGATATAATGCAGGACGAATCAAGTCATTCATAGCGGCATCAACGATAGCAAAGTTTTTATGCTCAGTCGGCTTGAGTACATCCACTTGGGTCAACAGCACGCCAGCATTGGCAACGATACTACGACCTGGCTCAAAGAACACGGTCAAACCAAGTTCGCTAAGCTTTGGCAATAATGCTTGAGCAAACTCATCGATAGATACAGGCGTCTCATCAATATAGCGCACACCCAAACCACCGCCCAAATCGATATGCTGTAACTCAATGCCAGCATCACGCAAGCTATGTATCAGCTCAATAACTTTATCTAATGCTGCAACAAATGGCTCTACCTCTGTCAACTGCGAACCGATATGACAATCAATACCAACGATGTTGATATGTGATAGGTCAGCCGCTTGCTGATAGACCGCTAGTGCATCTTCGTGAGTGATACCAAACTTGTTGTCTTTGAGACCAGTTGAGATATATGGATGGGTTTTGGCATCGACGTTAGGATTGACGCGTAATGAGATTGGCGCAGGCTTATCAAGTGACTTTGCGACTTCATTGATCAAAGTCAGCTCGCTGATAGACTCGACGTTAAAACAGCCGATACCTTGAGTCAACGCATATTCGATATCACTGTACGTTTTGCCAACACCTGAAAATACCACACGTGCTGCTGCGCCACCTGCTGCCAACACTCGCATCAGCTCACCGCGAGAGACAATATCAAACCCAGCACCTGCCTGCGCTAAGACACCAAGCACGGCAAGATTAGAGTTTGCTTTTACGGCATAGCATACCTGATGATTCAGACTGGCAAAACTATCGGTATAGGCTTGATAAACATCTAATATTGCCTGCTTTGAATACACGTAGCATGGTGTACCATATTGTTTCGCCAACTCATCAATATTGACCTGCTCCATATACAGCGCATCGTCGCGATAGCTTAGCGCTGGCAAGTGAGCACTCAACGCTTTAGGGTCAACATATAGCCCTTGCTCAGTTTGGATAGTAACAGACTCACCAGTGGTAGAATCGCTCAAGTCAGCAGGTAGTTCAGAAGGACTCATATAAACATCTCTAATATAATCAGATTATCAAGGGTGGAAATAAAATAACAGTGGAGATAGGGTTTGGCTAGCAAAACTATTTAACCCATTCAGTAGTAAAAAATCGACAGCTAGTTAAACCGTTAATTAAACGGTTTAACTAAGAAGCACTTAACCGCTACTTATCAGCTCAGTTTAGCAATTATTAGCCTAGCGATTACTGGCTTAAGAAATTAGTAGTCGTTGGGGTCAGTACTAGGCTCAGGTAGCACCATCTGCTCTTCTAGATAGCGAGTTTTTTGATAGTTATCATCATCGATGCCCGCAAAGGCAGCATCTTGTGGATGACTAGTACTATCCAGTATAGATGCATTGCCTTCTATCGTTTGGCTACTGGAGTCTGCCAGATACAGATCGCCTTTTTGCCCGCAGCCTGACAATCCTACTATAACCGCACTACCTATAAACAAAGTGGCGACAATCTGACGACTGGTACGAACGTATGAGCTAGCATGGTTAGCTGCTGATGGGCGGTGTGTAGTAGACATATAATAGATAACCTATGAGCTTACAACGGCATAATGACGATAGTAAATCGTGATAAATAAAAACTAAACAGATGGTCAAACCCACAGCTACCGTGCTGACGTTATGACCATTTTAATCATAGCATTATTACATAAAGCTGTAAGGATACTGAATATGATTGGTGAATAAATTTGCGTGATGTTGGATATTTTCTAAAACATCATTCGGATTTTTATAGTAATATCGTCTGCAGGTTTAGAGATGAATGCATGACATTGGGATGTCTTGACAATATTTCTTACAATTTTATCTGTAATAGTACTGCACGACCGTCTATTCAACTCATCCCTTAACATACCTACAACCTACTGATTACAATTAGTTTATCTCTCTTTTAGCCCCTTATTAATCACACACTTTAAACCTTACCCCTATCATGGTGTAGAAACAAAAGTGTGTTACATTATATTCCCAGTTTGCGGCGGCAATAGGATGCTAGCCTGAAATGTATACGCATTAATTCATAAGCATGGATGCATAGCAATGTCAGAAATAGTAACCCCAATATAAATAGAATCAGCAACATCCTTGCTTGATATGCTCAGCATGGATATGGCTGACTTTTATTTATCTAACGGTTATCAGCCTCATCAATTCCATATAGTAATAACATTATGTCTCAGCTGTGACTGTTCACTGCAGCACCTGGGATATCAGCGATGTAGAACTTGATGATCGTAAAACAGGACGTGGCAATAGACGTCTTTTTTATATCAAGCAAACGATATAATTGATTTGCCCTTTATAAAAACCAATCTAAGGATAGAGTATGAGCGCCAACCTAAGTAACACTTTTGATGATAAGAACAGTGAAACATCAACCCTAACTAACCCCACTTTAGTTCTCAACTGTGGTTCGTCTTCTATCAAATACGCATTGATTAGTGACGACAACTCTACTCGTATCACTGGTCTTGCCGAAAACTTAGGACTCGATACTGCCCGTATCAAACACACGACACTAAATGGTGAGAAGTTAGAAATTCCTATCTCAGGTGGTCGTCATCAGTTAGCACTACAAAAAATTCTTGAGCTATTAGAACAGTATCATTTTATCGCAGTTGGTCATCGCGTGGTTCATGGTGGCCGTGAGTACTCTGAAGCGGTTCGTGTTGATGAACACGTACTGGACGAAGTAAAACGCTTAAAAATACTCGCACCTCTACACAACCCTGCCCATGCTTTAGGTATCGAAGCGGTACAAGCGATTTATCCTGATATCCCTCAAGTTGTCGTCTTTGATACGGCTTTCCACCAAACCATGCCTCCTGTTGCTTTCCGCTATCCAATACCAAAGGCCCTGTACGAAGAACACAGAATTCGCCGTTATGGCTTTCATGGTACGTCTCATGCCTATGTCTCAGAGCGCGCCAGTGAGATCACTGAGTCAAAAGGACCTCATGGCTGGCTAACAGCCCATCTAGGCAATGGCTGCTCAGCAACTGCTATTTATGACGGTAAGAGTCTCGATACCAGTATGGGTCTAACCCCGCTTGAGGGACTCATGATGGGTACACGTAGTGGCGATGTTGACCCAAGCCTTCACATCCACTTAAAACGCCAGCTCGGTATGAGCTTGGAAGAAGTGGATACCATGCTTAATAGTGAAAGTGGTCTATTGGGTATCTCAGGATTGTCTAATGACCTACGTACGGTCGAACAAGCAGCAAACGAAGGTCATGCAGATGCCAAGCTCGCTATCGAGATGTTCTGTTACCGCGTCGGTAAATATCTTGCCAGCTTAAGCTGCGCACTGCCAGAATTTACTGGCATTATCTTTACAGGTGGTATCGGTGAAAACTCAGTCACTACTCGTACCAGTATCTTAGAAGTGATGCGTCATTTCGGTATCAAAGTAAACGCTGATAAGAATGCAAGCTTGTTTGGTGGTAGTGAGGGCAACTTCCACGCAGACGATAGCAGCATCGAGCTATGGGTGGTACCAACCGATGAAGAGTGCCGCATTGCCCAAGAAACTCGTGACGCATTAAAATTAGTATAAGCCTATCGACTATCATGCCTTGCGCTTATCTTCTAGACGCTTATAAAGCGTTTAGAAGGTATAAAATAAAGCGCTTGGCATTTTTATGCTGCTCAGAATGATTCGAAGCCTAAAATAAAATAAATTGTAGGACCTATTATGCAAACCATTTTACTTGTTCCCATTAGTCGCGGTATCGGTGTGACGTCAGCCGCACTGGGCCTCATCCGTGCCTTTGACTATAACGGTAGTAAAGCAGGCTTTATGAAGCCGTTTTTGCAAGACGATACGCTAGACAAACAGCACAGCTTAGACAGCTCAAGTGCCTTGACCATGCATGCATTTGGCCTGAAGCCACCCGAGTCTATCAGCCGTCAACACGTCGAGCGTATGCTAGGTGATGACAATCTTGATGACTTGATGGAAGAAGTGATTGCCAATTATCACACCATCGATGACGGTCATGACGTCATTATCTGTGAAGGTCTAGTGCCGACTACTGAGACTTCTTATGCCTCGCAGGTCAACCGTGCTCTTGCTCACGCGCTAGATGCCAAGGTTATATTTGTCAGTACTGCTGATATCAGTAAGCCTGCTTATTTAGCAGACAAACTGGACGTCCATGCCCGTGATTTCGGTGGTATTGTCAATTCACGTACTCTTGGTGTGATATTGATGCGCGTACAAGACGTGCCCAACACGTTTGATAACCAGCCTGTCGCACCTGGTGAGGCAGTTGTCAGCTTAGATCCGAATTTCCTACAAGAAGTTCAGCGCCTATCGCCTTCGTTCAACACTGAAGTATTCCGTCTCATCGGTGTTGTACCTTTTAGTGACTCACTGTCCGTACCCCGCACATGGGATATCGCAACAGAGCTTGATGCTACTTGGCTAAATGTTGGAGAAGCAAAAATACGTCGTATTAATCGTATTAGCCTAACTGCTCGTTCCGTGGCACGCGTCAACGAAGTTTTTAAGCGTGGTACGTTAGTCGTCGTGCCTGGCGATCGTGATGATCTGCTATTGGCTGCTGGACTGGCCTGTATTAATGGGATTCCATTGGCAGGTCTGGTACTGACCGGTGGTGTCACGCCAAGCGAGACAGTTGCTGAGCTTTGGCAGTCAGCACTCAAAACTGGCATACCAGTTATGAGTGTCGAAAATGACAGTTATGAAACGGTACAAAGCCTAATGCATATGAGCTCTGAAATTCCAAGTGATGATACAGAACGCGCTGATGAAGTCGCTCGTTATGTGGCTGCGCATTTGGATCTGAGCTGGATTAAAGAATACTTCAGTCGCGACCATGAGCCACGCTTGTCACCATCAGCGTTTCGCCATCAGTTGGTTAAAAAATCACAGCATGCTAAAAAACGTATCGTACTACCAGAAGGTGCTGAACCACGTACAATCGAAGCTGCTTGTATCTGTCAGAGTCGCGGTATCGCCAACTGCGTACTAATTGCTAAGCGTAGTGAAGTCGATCAGGTTGTCAAGAACCGTGATCTAACGCTGCCTGAAGGGTTAGAAATTATCGATCCTGACAATATAGATATGAGTAAATATGTCGCTGCTGTCGTAGATCGCCGTAATGGAAAAACCACTGCAGAAGTCGCTGCCGAATATCTAAAAGACACCGTCTATCTAGGTACTATTATGCTACAGCTAGACGAAGTAGATGGTCTGGTCTCAGGTGCGATTCATACCACTGCCAATACGGTACGCCCAGCATTCCAGCTAATCAAGACCGCGCCGCAGTATTCACTCGTGTCGTCAGTATTCTTTATGCTGTTGCCTGAGCAAGTGGTCGTCTATGGTGACTGTGCGATCAACCCAGATCCTAACGCTGAAGAGTTGGCTGAAATTGCCATTCAATCAGCACAGTCTGCCGCTGCCTTTGGTATCGATCCAAAAGTTGCGATGATCAGCTACTCTACTGGCTCATCAGGTGCTGGCGCTGATGTCGAAAAAGTCGCTCGGGCGACTCAAATCGTTCGTGAGCGCGCACCAGACCTCAAAGTCGATGGCCCACTGCAATATGATGCAGCATCAGTCATGAGCGTAGGTAAACAAAAAGCACCTGACTCACCTGTCGCTGGTCAAGCCAACGTCTTTATCTTCCCTGACCTAAATACAGGTAACACTACTTATAAAGCGGTACAACGTAGTGCCAATGTCGTCAGTGTCGGACCTATGCTACAAGGCTTGAATAAGCCAGTGAATGATTTATCACGTGGTGCCTTGGTCGATGATATCGTCTATACCATCGCGCTGACTGCTATCCAAGCATATAGCGATTTGATTTAATTGCTGTAAAACTCGCTAATTAAAGTTCTATACAAAACCGACTGTCATTATGATGGTCGGTTTTTTATTAGCATCGTGGTGACAGATGTTCGTGCGCCCTCTACAATAGCGCTATCATTAAATCATTTCACCTAAACAAGGTTAGCCAGTAAAAGAGCAAGGTGCAGAAACCTTTACGTGCGCCATACCTACTTTTATACATTTATTTATGCCAAATACGAGCAACAACCATCAAGAAACAACACCTGCACCTGCCATTCGTGCCTATCTTGGCGGCTCGTTTGATCCTGTACATAATGGTCATCTAGAAGTAGCAATGTCTGTCTATCAGCACCTACTGCCAATCGCAAAGCAGGAACAGCGCCCCCTACATGTGTCTTTACTGCCCAATGCCCGCTCACCATTTAAGACGCAGAGTACAGACCCTAACCATCGTTTAGCGATGTTGAAACTAGCAATAAAAAATACGCCGATACAAATTAGCGAGCTAGAGCTGTGGCAAGCGCCGCCTGTCTATACGATCGATAGCGTACGTACGCTGAGACAGCAATACCCTAATGATAATCTAATATTTATCATGGGTATGGACAGCGCCCACAGTTTGAATAAATGGAAAGATGGATTACGTCTCACTGATCATGTCAATCTATGGGTTTTCAATCGTCAGAGCAGTACCGATGTGAGTGTTGGCGTTAACGAAAAAACTTTTGACAACACTATGCCTTCTAAAAACCATACAGCGAACGCGCAAGATATTGCTTTCTTAAAGTCGCAACTCCCATTGTCACTGCAACCACATGCAACAGAATCAATGATCGAGCTATTAATTCCACCCACTCAGCGCTCGACGGATAGCTCAAACACAAATAGCAATGATCCAAATAGTACTGGCTTAAAAGCTGACTTGAAAAACACCAATCAAGGACGCATTTATATAGATACACGACCTATTACTGCTGTATCGAGCACGCAAATACGCGAGCAGTTGCATAAGTTAGAGCATCAAACAAATAAAATACCAGTCGCTGAGAGGCAAATCGCATCTATAGCACCAATAAATGATATCATTAGCAATACTGAATCTAATCCATTAGCTAAATGGCTAAGTCCTGCTGTTTATCAATATATTATCGTCCATCAGCTATATTCTGCTGCCCAATTCCGTTAAAATCGCCTTATCTGTGTCTTTTTGCCTATCCTGTTTCTATGCGTGACTGACAACCTATGATCAGTTGAATAAGACAAATTGACGTTTTACCCCTTTATTTTACATATTTATGATTCAAGAGATTAAAATTTATGACCAACACCATGACTGAAGAACGCCTAACAGAATGCTTGACCCTAGTACAAAACGCTCTAGATGATATGAAAGCAAAAAACATCACTGTAATGAATGTAGAAAAATTGACTGACGTAACAGAGCGCATCATCATCGCTGATGGTACCTCAAAACGCCATGTACGTGCGATGGCTGATAGCGTTGGCGCTGATGCTAAAAAAGCGGGCTTTATGCCGCTTGGCCGTGAAGGTGGTATCGACTCTGACTGGACATTGATTGATTTGGGCGCGGTTGTCGTCCATATCATGACCCCACAAGCACGTGAGTTTTATGACTTAGAAGGTCTATGGTCATCACCTGACCAATTGGCTGAACTGGTTGCCACACCGCGCGAAAAGAAAACCGCTGGTCGTCGTAACAAAAACAAATAAGACTATTAGATACAACATCGCGTCATACAAGAAGCACTAGATTAAAAAGGCCAGAATATTTATTCTGGTCTTTTTTTATATAAATTTTACAGTTATGAACCAGTATAATCAGATAAATCATTGAGTACAGATCAGCCGCTAAAGTTAAACAGCCCTCGCTTATTCATTCTAACTACTAGGAAATCTTATGAACGAAGAATCGATAATTTCATCACCTGAGCAAACTCCAATAGACTTTAATCAAGACCTGCCTCTACATATCGCTACTCTCACTTGTGTTCGCGCTGGCAAAGTAATGCCATTCGCTCGTGAAGAAATGAGCGCCATTGATAAAGCGCCAGTCAAATCACCTGTTGCGGTCAACTTTATGGGCTTAACCACTGATGAGCAAGCTGATCGCAAACATCATGGTGGCCCACTAAAAGCTGTACATCAACTGGCACCTGCAACTTATGAGAAAATCAATACAGAATTTGACCTAAAGGTACGAGTCGGTACGCTCGGCGAAAATCTCACTACCCAAGCCGTCAATGGTCTGCCTGAAATGACCGAATCTACCGTTTGTATTGGTGACGTTTTTCAATATGGTGGGCATGTTGAAAACGGTCAAGATAGCAATAATGATAATAACGTCCAGCTACGTATCGTCCAGCCGCGCCGTCCCTGCTACAAAATTAACGATCAGATCGGCCAGTTTACCAAAGTGCCAAATATCGCAGCATGGGTCAGCAAGCAAGGTATCTCTGGCTGGTATTTCAAAGTCGTTCAAGATGGCATTATAGATGCTGACTTACCTGTGTATTTGGTTGAGCGCCCTTATCCGTTTGCTACGTTAGAAAAGCTGTGGAAGCTATCTAATTCAAAAGAAAAATATCATGCAGACATTATTGAACCTTGGCTTGCGATTGACTGTTTAGAGGACAGTTGGAAAAAGGTTCTGGCTAAAAAAATCCAACAGGATTGAAAAGGTAACACTCGACAAAAACCTTTAGTATGACTTTTCTATTTATAAGAGATAACCACTACCCTGCGTAATGGCATCAAAGGTTTTTCATGTTCTATGTTAGCTTTATAATAAACACTCCCTCCTTTTCTATCTATGATCGTGAAGGAGCAATCCATGAGTGAACAGACAGAAAGTATCAGCTATCTACAAGCAATAGCGATTAGCGTCGGCGCAATTATCGGCTGGGGTGCTTATGTCATGCCAGGCGATTTATTTTTGCCGCAGTCACAGCTACTGGGCTCTTCTGTCGCTATTATTATCGGTACTTTAGCCATTTATATGGTTGCGCGTGCCTATATTAATTTGCTGACCCAAACGCCAGAAAATGAGTCAGGCGGTATCTATTGGATTGAAAAATACATCAATCGCAAACATGCTTATATCTATGGCTGGGGCGTTACGATAGGCTATATTTCTATTATCGCGCTCAATATATCGGCCGTTGCGTTGCTGCTACGATATTTATTGCCTAGTGGCTTACAATTAGGCTATCTATATACGATTGCTGGTTGGGAAGTCTACGCCAGTGAAGTATTTCTATGCAGTGCGGCTATTATTTTATTCAGTTATATCAATTTAAAAGGCGTACGAGTTGGCGCAAAAATCCAGCTCTATATCGCCCTTTTTATGATTCTATCAGTCACTGCGCTGTTTTTTGCGTCACTTTGGATGACACCAACGACCCAAGCATTTTTACCAGCTGATATGTCTAGCGGCTCTGTCACCAGCTTGGCATGGCTGCCTATCTTGGCCGTTATGCCGTGGGCGTATGTCGGTTTTGAGACCACACCGCAGATTTCAAAGGCTATTAGCGATTCAAAAACCAAGACCAAGAGCATTATCCTAATTTCACTCATCGCTGGTGTATTGTTTTACTTTTTAATCAACTACTTTACTGCGCTAAACATGAGCTTTGACTATCAAGCGATCAAGGACAGCCACTGGGCGACAGGTGAAGGCATAGACAGTCGGATTGGTAGTATCGGCATCTGGCTGCTATCGATAGCCATGATTGGCTCGATAATGAGCGGCATCAATGGCTTTATATTGTCATCGGTTAAGCTCTTAGAGTCTATGGGCGACACGTCGTTATTGCCTAGTGTGTTTACAGATAAAAACAATCAGTTTAGTAAGCAAAAGACCATTATATTGATATGCTTGGTGTGCTTACTCTCTCCTTGGCTAGGTAGAAACTATCTACTCGACATTGTAACGATGGCGTCCTTGGGCATCACGGTTGGCTTTGCTTATGTCACGACCGCCGACCTCATCAATGAGCGAAGAAAGAAACAGGCGGGTTTGCTTAACTACGTTTCTGTATTCATCAGTGTGGTCTTTATATCGCTATTGCTGCTACCATTTTCACCAGCAGCGCTATCGTTCAACGCTTATATCTTGCTAGGACTTTTTATTCTGCTTGGGGCGATTGGTTATAAAAAAATCGCGGTTAACCCTAACGTCAATCCTAATACTAATTAATAACAAGCAGTATTTACCTGTCGAGCGACATAAACACCAGTAGTATCAAATACAAACGATGCTATAACCGCAACTTTCCCATACAGAGCACTTCATGGTAAAAAATAGTTTCTTAGCATTTGGCCTAACACTGCCGTTGATTGGCTGCGTCACGACTACCTCTCCAGTAGCCACTACTGACAGCTACATCGTGGATAGCAAAACATACCAAGCCACTGGCAAAAGCGAGCGTGTCAAAACCATCGTCTTGCACTATACAGTTTCGGATAATGAGCGCTCGATAAAGACGCTGACCATGGGTAATGTGAGCGCGCACTATCTGGTATTAGACAATGATGACAATAAAATCTATAACCTAGTACCAGAGAACGAGCGCGCTTGGCATGCAGGGGATGGTGGCTTTGCAGGACGGACGATATTAAACGATACCTCTATCGGCATCGAGATCGTCAATAGCGGTATCAAACCTGAATATCGAGACGCGATAAAAGAGGGCACGCTCGACTATCATCCTTATGAGCACTATGTGGCATTTGATGTATTGCAGATTAAAAAGGTCGCAGAGCTGGTGCAAGATATCGCCACGCGCTATGACATCTCACCGAAGAATATCATCGGACACTCGGATATGGCACCCTCGCGCAAGATAGACCCTGGTGCAAAATTCCCATGGAAGCAGCTGTATTTCGATTACGGCATTGGCGCTTGGTATGATGAATTTGATAAGCAGTTCTTTATAAATCAAGATGGATTTGCGTCGGCCACGATACCTGAGATTAAGCAAGCATTTCGCAAATACGGCTATCAAATTAACGATACCGATACGTGGGACAAGGCCAGTCGCGATGTCGTCTATGCGTTTCAGCTGCACTTCAGATCGCAGCAGCCAACGGGTAATATGGATAACGAGACCTATGCGATATTGCAGGCGCTAAATAAGAAGTATGCTGGTCGGGATGATTTTTATTAAAGAATACAGGTTATCAGGAGGCATAAACTATGAATAACTCTCAAACAGATGAGCAAGATGATCTACAAAAGTATCTAGAAGAGAAGGCCAAACAAGAGCAAGAGAAGAAAGAGGAACAAGAACCTGAGCAGCTCTCTGCTTATGATGCTTGTGTGCTAAAGGAAAGCGCCAAGATTCATGAGTTGATCGCTGAGGCTCAGAAACGTCCCAAAGATGAATAATTGGATAGACGGTATTTACCAACCAAGATGATAAAAATGCGCAAATTGAGGTCTTATGTTTGATGAGACATAGCTAAGTCGCTATGAGACCAATACTACAACCAAACAGCACTACATAACTTTATAAGAGAAGGCCTATCTACTAACTATTTAGGCTATTTATTGCAATAGGCTAGTGATAAAATCACCGCTCACAGGGTTATAGATAGTCTCACTGCTCACACCATCTCGTTGGGCTTCACGCATCTTTAGTTTTATCGTTGGTTTTAATAATGGCTAAGATGCTGCGCAGATTTGATAGCTTGGCTTTGATCGCCTAGTTCTATTACCAGTCCCCATACCTCTATTATCAAACGAACACCAATAATATTAAAAAAGGAATATTTATGTATCAAGCCTTTCAGAAACACCTACAACAAGAAATCAGTGACATACGCGCGGCAGGGCTATATAAGAACGAGCGCGTTATCACTTCTCCGCAAGATGCACTCATCAAGATTGCTGATGGCCGTGAGATGCTTAACTTCTGTGCCAATAATTACCTTGGATTGTCTGACCATCCTGAGATTAAAAAGGCAGCTATCGGAGCCATTGAAGACTCAGGCTATGGTATGTCATCGGTGCGTTTTATTTGTGGTACGCAAGATTTACATAAGCAATTAGAAGCGGCAATTTCTAAGTTTTTTAATACCGAAGATACGATTCTTTATGCGGCCTGTTTTGATGCCAATGGTGGTGCCTTTGAGCCACTGCTAACCAGTGAAGACGCCATTATTTCTGATTCGTTAAATCATGCCTCAATCATTGATGGTGTACGCCTGTGTAAAGCCGCGCGTTATCGCTACGCCAATGCAGATATGCAAGATTTAGAGACGCAATTGCAAGCGGCGCAAGCACAGCGTTTTCGTTTGATTGTCACCGATGGTGTGTTTTCTATGGATGGCAACGTGGCGCCGATGGATGAGATTTATGCGTTGGCACAGAAATATGATGCCATGGTGATGATTGACGAGTCACACTCAGCAGGCGTGGTCGGTCGCACTGGCGGCGGCGTGACTGAATTGTTTGATCTACGTGGCGATGTTGAGCTGATTACTGGTACTTTAGGCAAGGCATTTGGCGGTGCTATTGGCGGCTTTACCACTGGCAAAAAAGAAATGATTGAGATGCTGCGCCAACGCTCACGCCCGTATTTGTTTTCAAACTCTATCCCTCCTATGGTCGCTGCCGCTGGGGTAAAAGCTTTTGAGATGCTATCGCAAGACAATACCCTACAAGACCAATTGCATGAAAATACCGCCTATTTTGTAAAGCAAATGCAAGATGCGGGCTTCGATATCAAGCCTACCGAATCGGCCATTTGTGCGGTGATGCTCTATGACGCCAATGTCTCGCAGCAAATGGCAGATGCACTGCTTGAAGAAGGCATTTATGTGATTGGATTCTTTTATCCTGTCGTACCCAAAAATGAGGCTCGCATTCGTGTGCAGCTCTCTGCTGCTCATACTCGCGAGCAGCTCGATCAGTGTATCGCTGCCTTTATCAAAGTCGCCAAGCAAATGAAAGTGATTGATTAAGCGCCGTTCGGTATTTATCTAAATTCAAAAATAAAATGCAGTTAAAAAAGAGAAAAGTATGAAAGCACTGGTTAAAGCCCATGCCGAAAAAGGCATCTGGATGCAAGACATGCCAGAACCTACGGTCGGCATCAATGACGTTAAAATTAAAATCAAAAAGACTGCCATTTGTGGCACAGATTTGCACATTTATAAATGGGATGAGTGGTCACAAAAAACCATAAAAACGCCAATGATCATCGGGCACGAATACGTCGGTGTCATTAGTGAAATGGGCGATGGCGTCAAGCATCTAGAAGTAGGTGACCGAGTCACAGGCGAAGGCCATATCGCTTGCGGACATTGCCGTAACTGCCGCCGTGGCAAGCTACATGTGTGCGAAAACACCATAGGCGTGGGCGTCGACCGCGATGGCGCGTTTGCCGAATATTTGGTGATACCTGCTGACAATGCCATCAAACTCGATGATCGCATCAGCGATGAGATGGCGGCCATTATGGACCCTTTTGGCAATGCCACTCACACCGCTTTATCATTTCCTGTCCTTGGTGAAGACGTGTTGGTGACGGGTGCAGGACTGATTGGATCAATGGCAACAGCGATTTGCCGCTTCGCAGGGGCGCGTAATATTGTGGTCAGTGATATCAGCGATTATCGCCTAGAGCTTGCCAAAAAAATGGGCGCGACGATGACTATCAACCCAGCCAAGGGTGAAACTATCGAAGGTGCTATCGATGAGTTAAACATGCACGGCTTTGATATTGGGCTTGAGATGTCAGGCTCGCCTCAGGCTTTCGATTCGATGATCAATAACATGTACAACGGCTCTAAAATCTCTCTGTTGGGTATTTTACCTAACACCACCACGGTAGATTGGAGCAAGATTATTTTTAAGGCATTAACCCTAAAAGGTATCTATGGCCGTGAGATGTGGGAGACGTGGTATCAGATGGAGCAAATGCTGATTAGCGGTATTGATTTGACACCAATCATTACCCATCGCATGCACATTGACGACTTTCAAGAAGGCTTTGACATCATGGAAAGTGGGCAATGCGGTAAGGTGATTTTAAGCTGGGATTGATCTTGGCGATTTAGCATTTGAAGAATCGTGGTTAACTTTTAAATTGTCACAACTTATAAAACGGTACTGATTTCAGTGCCGTTTTTTTTGAATATTAAAAGCTAAGAAGAGAGGTAAAGGATGAATAGCTGTGAGAAAAACGATCGTCAAAAATGCTATATATTACTCAACTCTTTTAACGCAGACAGCGCCTGCTCCGCTTTGTCATCCGATACAAATATATGGTCATGATAGTAGGCGGCTATCACATTAGCACTGATACCTTTTGAGGTCAGTTTGGTTGATACGGCTGCGGTTAGACCGACCGCTTCTAAACTTGAATGCACCGTCAAAGTGATTTGCCGAAACAAGCCCTCATAACGCAAATTCGCCTCGTCAGCCTTGTCTTTTGTTAATACCAAAGTCAGCCCTTCTGATTCCATAAACGTCGCGATTGGCGCTAATTTTATATATTCTGCTAGCTCCCCTTTTACAGTACAAAACACAAATAACTCATCGACCAATGCTGGCTGCATCGAACTCAATAGCTCATTGATATCTGTAATTTCTGACATTTTATTCTTCCTTATTTTGAGTCTTTGTTCACCGCAATTTTAGCATGGGTGTTATTACTTATATCCGTGAAAACACGATATAAATGCTAACCCCTATTTCTAAAAACCCAAACCCCAAACACAAAAAAGGTGAGCCTAAGCCCACCTTCTTATTTAACAAACAGCTATCTAAAACTATCAGCAATTGCTAGAGGTTTGCGACTATCTAAACCAGGCGCGAGCATTGCGGAACATACGCATCCACGCGCCATCTTCGTCCCACTCTTCTGGTTTCCAGCTATGGTTATACGCTTTTAGATTACGCTCAGGATGTGGCATCATGATAGTGACGCGACCGTCGGTGCTACATAAGCCTGTGACACCGCCAAGCGAACCGTTTGGATTTAGCGGATACGTCTCAGTTGGATGACCTTGGCTATCGACATAACGCATGGCCAGCTGACCGTGGTTTGCCATACCGTCGATTTCAGTATTGTCTAGCGTGGCGTAGCCTTCACCATGCGCCACAGCGATTGGCAAGATGCTGTCTTGCATGCCTTTAAACAGGATAGACTTGGTACGCTCAACTTTTACGTTGACCGTACGCGCTTCAAATCGAGCGGATTTGTTAGCGACGAAACGTGGGAAATTTTCTGCCCCTGGGATAAGGTCTTTTAACTGCGCCATCATCTGACAACCGTTACAGACACCTAGTGAGAAGGTATCAGGACGAGCGAAGAAGCGGACAAACTGCATACGTAGCTCGTCATGGAACAAGATAGAGTTCGCCCAGCCAGAACCAGCGCCGAGTACGTCACCATAACTAAAGCCACCACAAGCAACCAGACCGTCGAAGTCACGTAGATTTATACGACCACTGAGTAGATCGCTCATATGTACATCGACCGCTTCGAATCCAGCTTGTGTGAAGCCTGCTGCCATTTCAGTCTGACCGTTGACACCTTGCTCACGCAAGATAGCGACTCTTGGTTTGTCTTCACGACTATTTAGATACGGCTCTTCAACCTTTTGATTCAGATCAAAGTTTGGCGCAGCGATTAACCCTTGATGGCTCGCATCAGCGATTAAGTCATACTCTTGCTGTACGCAGGCTGGATTATCACGGCGACTTGCAATTTGATAGCTGACCTGTGTCCATGCTTGCTGTAACTCACTACGGCTAAAGCGTAGGGTATCATCACCCATGAGCCTTGGCGTTTGAATAAGCAGGCTGTCTTCTTCCGAGCTTTGACCGACGAGACTTAGCATGTCGCTCACGTTGTTTTGCTCTGCCAGCTCCATCAAGGTAGCGACGTTTTCTGGCAATACTTGGATGACTGCGCCCAGCTCTTCACTGAACAGCTGACCGAGTAAGTTGTCATCGGTCAGTGACAGCTTGATACCTTGACGGCTGGTGAACTGCATCTCAGCGATGGTCGCGAGTAAACCACCATCACCGATATCGTGATACGCGCTGATGACGCCTTGCTCATTACCTGCCTGTACAAAGTTAAAGAAGTCGATCAAGTCGCTTGGCTGCGCTAAATCTGGGCAATCGTTACCCAATTGGCTAATTGTCTGCGCTAGGATTGAACCGCCTAGACGTAGCTTGCCTTTTGACAAATCAATACGGTAGAACGCGCTGTCACCATTGATTAGCTCAGGGGTTAGAGTTTTTGCCACATCAACGACAGGGGCAAACGCAGTCACGACCAAACTCATTGGCGACACAACTGATTTGTCTTGGCTTTCGCCATCGCTGTCAGTCCAGTTGGCACGCATAGATAGCGAGTCTTTACCGACTGGGATAGCGATACCGAGTGCTGGACATAGCTCTTCACCAACGGCATGGACGGCGTCAAACAATGCCGCATCTTCTACGTCATCACCACACGCGGCCATCCAGTTCGCTGACATCGTAATATCAGACAATTGAGCGATACGCGCACCAGCGATGTTAGTAATCGCTTCACCGACTGCTAGACGTGCAGAGGCTTTTGGACTAATAAGCGCAACAGGCGTACGCTCACCGACACTCATGGCTTCGCCAGTCATTGGCTGACCATCTAGCGCCACTAAGCCAGAAGCTGTCACCGCGCAATCCGATACAGGCACTTGATAGCGGCCCACATACTGATCACGCACGACCATACCCGTGATAGAACGGTCACCAATGCTAATCAAGAATGATTTGCTAGCTACGGTTGGATGACGCAATACATCGGTGATTGATTCAGCTAGATTCACGTCACCAAGCTCTAATGCAGGTAACGTGCTATCAGTACGACCAAAGCTACGTTGCATTTTTGGTGTACCGCCTAGCAGTACTTGCATCGGCATATCGACTGGTTGCTCATCCAATAGCTCATCATCAACGATTAGCTGACGGATGTCAGTCGCCTCGCCCAAGATGGCATACGGGCAGCGCTCACGAGCACAGATCGCATCGAACTGATCTTTACTCTCTGGGCGAATCGCTAGCACATAACGCTCTTGTGCTTCGTTTGACCAGATAGCCATTGGCGACATGCCAGCTTCTAACGATGGAATCTTACGCAAGTTCAGATGCGCGCCCATTTCATGGTCATTGACCAGTTCTGGCATTGCATTAGACAGACCACCTGCCCCTACATCATGTAGTGAGACGATTGGGTTGCCGTCTTTACTGTTATTGCTTACATCGACATCATCACCAGCGAGGGCCCAGCAGCGATCAAGGACTTCTTGGCAACGGCGCTCCATCTCAGCGTTATCGCGCTGAACTGAGGCAAAGTCTAAGCCTTCATCAAGGTCACCACTATCGACCGACGATGCGGCACCGCCGCCCAGACCGATTTGCATCGCAGGGCCACCAAGAACAATTAGCAAATCGCCTTTTTTGATTGCATTTTTTTCAATCAGGTTGCGTTTGATATTGCCGTAACCACCTGCCAGCATGATTGGCTTATGATAGCCACGCATCTCGCTGCCGTCTTTTGCCGCTGACGTATCCAGCTGAAAACTACGGAAGTAACCGCATAGGTTAGGACGACCAAACTCGTTTGAGAAATTGGCTGAGCCTAATGGGGCTTCAGTCATAATCTCAAGGCTGGTTGCCATACGATCTGGCGTACCATAATCCTGCGTGCTCAATTGCCCTGACTGCTCCCATTTTTCACTAAGCTCTGGGAGATGTAGATGTGATACGTGGAAACCTGTTAGACCCGCTTTTGGCTTACCGCCACGACCAGTCGCACCTTCGTCACGAATCTCACCACCAGCACCTGTCGCTGCACCAGAATAAGGGGCGATCGCTGTTGGGTGGTTGTGCGTCTCAACTTTCATCAAGATATCGATGTTTTCTTGATGGAAGTCGTAAGGATGAATAGCATTGGCATCCATCGCGTCGGTTGGAATAGGATAAAAGCGCATGCCATCAGAGCCAGCCATTACCGCGGCGTTGTCTTTATAAGCAGACAAGATACCTTGCGGATTCGACTGGTAAGTGTTTTTAATCATTTGGAACAGTGATTTTGGCTGTACTGCGCCATCAACTGTCCACTGAGCATTGAATATCTTATGACGGCAATGCTCTGAGTTAGCCTGAGCAAACATCATCAGCTCAACGTCCGTTGGATTGCGCTTTAGCTCATTGACATAGGCATTCATCAGATAGTCGATATCTTCACTTGATAACGCAAAGCCAAACTCTGTATTGGCTGATTCTAATGCTGCCTGACCTTGTCCGATCACATCGACATGATTCAGTGATGCTGGCGCTTGATCGTCAAACAATTTACTCACATCGCTCAAGTCGTAAACCAAGCTCTGAGTCATACGGTCAAACAACAGCTGCTCGGCGGCAGTCGGTAGCTTATTAGTCGTGCTTGCCTCACCTTCGATTGTCAACGTATAAACAACGACACGCTCAACACGATTGATCTCGATTTCACAGTTATTAAAGATATCTGTCGCTTTACTTGCCCATGGCGATATCGTACCAAAACGTGGCCCAACGATGACTTGTAGTTGGTTGTTTTGCGGCGCATTGAGCGTTGTTGACTGGTCAACCGCTAGCAAATCTAGCGCTTTTTTATGCTCATCACCAGATAGCTCTCGTGATAGCACATAAACTTGCTGTGTACTTATTTGACTGACATTTAGCTCGGTTTTTTGCTGGAACTGACTGATGAGTTGCTGCGTCTGAAAATCGGTAAGAAACGGTTGTCCGGCGATGGTCATCATAAAGGCATAATCCGTAAGATCAAGGCATCTCTGCCATGCTAAGTAAATGGTCTGGGTATTATAACAAGAAGCCCTGTAATAAGCAGGTCTAAACCAAGATAAATTGCCGATAAGTTACGTGCTACCACTACTTATTATTTGTGAATCAATGAGCTATCAAAACAAGATTTTTGATTATTTTTAAATAATTTGCCCAGACATAAACGATATAAATTTGCACTGTCACAATTTTTACCTAACCTTTATATACCTTACAAACACTAACATCGCATTACGCTCAAACTATATAAACGAGTCATGGTCTATCGCTATTCTGTATGCAGATAAGAAAAACAAATACCAATAACACTTCAAATAATTCTAACGTAAATTTTAATGCAATAAGGATAATTTATGAGCAAGCAAGACCAGATTAATAAAATTCAAGAAGTCATCAAAGATGTAAAATTTGCCATGATGAGCACAGTAAATAGCAAAGGTGATCTTCATGCATGGCCAATGACTACCAGCGAAGCCAGTATCGGTGGCAAAGAGATTTGGTTCATTGGTGACAAAACATCTGACGTGGTGAAAGATATCCAAGATAGTCCAAAAGTCGGCTTGTCTTATGCCACCCAAGATGAGAAAGACTATGTATCGGTTAGTGCAAATGCAGAGCTACCAACTGATAAAGACAAACTAGATGAATTATGGTCACCTGTCTACAATGCGTTCTTTGAGCATGGTAAAGAAGATGAAAACGTACAATTGATCAAAGTCATACCACATGGTGTCGAGTGTTGGTTAAGTGGTAGCTCAACTGTCAATATGTTTAAGATGGCAACGGCAGCAGTACAAGACGGTAAAACAGCCGAAGATATCGGTGAGCAATTTTCAATCACACTGTAGTTTTTAATAGTCTAACTATAAGATTTAATAACTTAAGACGTCAGTAGGCAGCAGTTTATTGGCGTTTTTTAATAATTGTTTTAAATATGACTCTCCCCTACATTCTAAATAGTAAAGGATAACTATTATGAGCAAACAACAACAAATGGATAAAGTCCAAGCGATGGTAAACGAAATCGAATATACCATGTTGACCACGCGCACTCATGAAGACCATTTACATTCCTGCCCGATGAATACGACTGAGACAAGCATTGGTGCCAAAGAGATTTGGTTCATTGGACACAGTCCTTCTGAAACAGTGGATAACATTAAGAAGAACCCACAAGTAAACTTGGCGTATGTCAGTCAAGATGATAAACAATATCTATCTATCACAGGCAAGGCCGAGCTAGTAGAAGATAAAGACAAACTGGATGAGCTATGGTCGATGGCGTACAACGCCTATTTTGAACAAGGCAAAGAAGATCCAAAAGTTCAATTAATCAAAGTCGTTCCGCAAGGTGCTGAATACTGGGCAAACGGTAATGCTATTGCTAGCGCAGTCAAAATGACAGCGGCAGCGGTCACAGACAATGCCATAGAAAAAAGCTTAGGTGATAATTTCTCTATAGAGCTATAATTTTTAGGATCGATGGCATCTCGAATTTATTAATAACTTGAAAACAAACATTAAAAAAACGCCAGTGCACTTATCACTGGCGTTTTTTGTGGTTTATTCTCTCTGTTATATATTCTGTTTCTTTATTTTAATGCTAACCGCTTTGCTTCAAATAAGGCCAAGCAGCTCTTAGATAAATCATCATCGACCATAAAGTAAGAATCACAGCAGCGACCATTAGTACGTAGCCGATGGTTTCAAGCGACTGCCAATTAAGCAATAGTACCGTAATTGCCACCATCTGAAACGTCGTTTTTAGTTTGCCAACGTAGGAGACTGCGACGCTAGTGCTCTTACCCAACTCCGCCATCCATTCGCGTAGTGCCGATACCGCAATTTCACGAGAGATAATGACGATAGCCGCTATCGCCATTATGATATTAGGATGCCACTGTACGAGAACGATCAGTGCGACAGCCACCATTAATTTATCAGCAACAGGATCTAAAAAGCGACCAAAGGCTGACATGACATTTAGTTTACGAGCGAAATACCCATCGAGCCAATCAGTAATCGCGGCAATGATAAAGACACTGGTCAATAACAAATGGCGTAACAAGCTATCACTAAACTCGCTCATTCCAACGCGCGCAATGACATTGTCTGAAATCGCTGGCATACCAATACCCATAGCTGGCGGCCAATAGGCAATCGCCACAAATAGCGGGATCATTAGGATACGCGCAATCGTAAGGTTGTTGGGCAAGTTAAAAATACTCTTGGTATTTTGCGAACTTGGCGGTTCTTCCTGCGTATGCAAATGCGTGCTGTCAGTCATGGCAAACCCAGTTTAATGTGAACATAATAATGGCAGATAGCTTAGCATTTTTCGGGCAAGGCGTCATGCCATCTCTACAGTGATTGAGTTATCAAAGGCACCAAAATTGACTAGGTGACCTTCTATGACTTCCTATCGACATAACGTATTGAAATTATTGGAAGCCCTTATCAATGACTTCATCATAAAGCTACGCTACTTACTCTAAATATCGGTACTTCATACAGTTCTTGGCATCTTTCGGATTTTTACAACGTAATATACTGTAACCAAAACTGCCAGACAGCATTAAACTGCGCTATCATAGCAACTGTACCAAAACACTTGTACACTTAAATCAGTAAATATAAATGGCTAAACATTTCTGTCTATTGTATTGATAATTACTACCTTTATAAATAACAGTAGAGAGCACCAATAATTACAACAACTCTTGACCACGGTCTGTGTAGCTCATACATGACCTGTTTTCCTCAGCCCACAGCACCTCCTCTGTGGGCCTTTTTTTGCCTATTAAACCATTGATATATATAGTTTTTATATTTAAAAATAGTAAATTGACCACCAATTTGACCACCATTTGCTCAAAATTTTTATTTTTTTATATGGTTTTTTTATGCGGGCATGTCAGATTTTGACAATGTAGAAAGCGACCTACACTTGAAATAGATATCACCACATTTGGGGTTATCTTTTTGTATAGTCACAGAAAGAATGGATAGCCCAAAGGTTGAACTTACCCATTTAGCTTAATTCAGTTAGCGTGTCAGCTTCTTAGTACTCATTACGGACATACTCAAGCCTTTCATTAAATGCGGCTCTTTTCTGTTTATCGCTTACTATCTCACTAATAAGATCATTAAGAGTAGTCACATCGTCAGCAACAACATCTTTAATCACTGGTCTATCGAGGGACAATAACTTCGCTTGACTCATCGTCGCTATAACTACAGCGTTTGGGTTGCGCTCATCGATAGCGATTTGTTTAGCTAGCTGCAAATCTTGCATTAAGTCATTTAAGTCAGGTATTTTCATTACTTAGCCTCAACTGGTGCACCCTAGTTTATCAAGTGTTGATTGCCATATTTTAGCGGTCAATCTGTCATGCTCATTCACTAGCCTGTAGTAGGTCGTGAAGTGCATTCCTTTGGGTCTGCCTTGATTACCGTATGCAACGCCTGATTGCCAACCTAGACGCTGCCTGATTGCGTCTGCACGACTGAATAGGCGGTCTATCGGTTGTTGTAGCTGACTACCATAATTTGCGCCAATGCAATGACGGCAAACATATAAGCCAGCACAATATAAAGTTGATGTTCTTTTATGGCATTTAGGACATAACCACCAGTAGCGATGACCGCCATAGTTGCATGATGTTTTAGATAACTGAACAGAGTATTGGTAGGATCTGCTGCGATAGCTGTAATTGAATTCGATGCTCTGAGCATTGCCTTGTCTCAGCTGCTCACGATAGCGTGAGATATTCAGTTTAAGATAGTCATCTAAGCTGTGAGTCATAGCAATTGCTGGCATGTCTAATCTCTGGTTGTTATCTAAATCATTAGGCAATTTATAACCTTGATTATAACATGGTTTAATTTATACCTACATAAACAATGCTTTAATTGCTACAGCCACAAAAAAGGCAGACGATAAACGCCCACCAATATAGCTTTATACCTAGAAAAAGTCGCTAAAGTTGCTAAAGTTCCCGTAAGCCTTATCAATTATAGCCTGTAGCTTAGTTAGCATCTGCTAACGTCCTGCTAAAGTTGCTAGAGTTCCGCTAAAGTTAGCCATTCTTAGCTAAAGTTTAGCAAGTTTAGCAATGCTTAGCAGCGCACTACCTAAAGTTAAGCCCTTGACTAGCAAGGGCTATGTAAAGTTTAGCAAGTTTAGCAGCTTTTTAGGGTTAGCTAAGGTTAATTGATCAGTTTAGGATTGATACAAACTAAACGCCTGCGCCCGTCACTTTCCAACCTGATATGTCCTACGCTTTGTAAGTCTTCAAGTAAGCCGTTAAGCTTCTTGCCTCTTAGTGCATTGGGTGCATTTTGGGTAACAAATGACTTATTCAATATAGGTGGGTTTTTACCCCTCACTTTATCGACTAGCCAGCTACTTAGTTTCTCACTATCGTTCTGCTCACCTGCTGGCGTTGCATCAAGATAGCGCAAGCGTTCGGCTGTTGAGTATTCCACTAGCATAAAGGCGCGCGTTATATCATCAGTGGTTACTACCTTGCGCTCATCAAAGAACGCCATCAATGATGCTATACGACTAGCATTCTCTGCCATCCGTGATGCATACGCTTTTAGGTACTCCAATGTCTGCCCTTGTGCTTGGCGATTCTCTATTGCCTGCATATGTTTATAGAAGACCTGTTCCGCACCATCTCCCCATTTCATTTTGATACGCTGCGGTGTGCCTGTACTGTCATTTGGTAGGCTGGCTGGCAGTGGATCAAGTAAGCTATGACAGCGTGACCAGTAGGCGATTAAATCAGGATTATCATAGGGGCTGTCATTCCTGCGCTGCTCATCGTCCCAAGTTCTTTGACCGCGTAAGTCTTCAGGACAAGCAATTAAGGCACGGGCTAAAAACCCTTGTCCGTTCATTAAAGGATCAGTTAATGCCTGCTCTAACACTACCCGTTGACCTTGTAGCAGTAGTGTCATGCGTACGCCATGTGCATCTGTTTGCGGCGTGGCATAAGCAGACTTTTGCGAGCGTAAACGAGACACTTCGCCATCACTATATAGCTTAGTAATTGCAGACAATGCGCTGCCTGCAGTGTCACCAGTCATCGTATGGCCATTGAAGAATTGCCCTGCTTCATCTGTGGTCCACGATGCGTTACTCATTTCACCACTAATAAACCTATCGAGTATCGGCTCAATAGTTGCATCATCAAATAATGTCTTAGGATTTTGCGGCCTTGGGTTTTCATCTAAGAATGTAGATAACTCTTTACCCTTTAAACTAGCTTTATCACTTTCCCACGTTGATACGTCATCTAAATAGCTAGCGTACTTCTGGCGCTCATACTCTTTAATTTTGAAGTGAGTTAAGCCCATTGCTTGAGTTTTACCGCTACCGCTTTCACCTTCCGTTATTAATATCAAGCAAGCTGCCATATGGCTATGACCAAAAGGTGCATCAATAAACCGCTGACCCATGTGTGCTAGTGACCCTAAAACGCACTGACCTGCCATGGCAAGCGGCACTTGTGCGTAGTACGCCACTAACTCAATAACTCGCCTTAGTAGTCCTGTGAAAGCATTTATTGGGTATGGTGTGGGTTTGCTAGGATCATTGGCTAATGGTTCAGGTTCGCCCCATATCTCAGCTTGTAGATCGAGTATGGTTGTATCATGAAGGGCTAATATATCTCTATAGCTTAGATTGCCATACTCTAAATGCTCTAGTACGTTTCTATCACTGGTAACAATGGCTTTGACGTTCTCGCCCTTGAACGGCTTACAAACTTTGTCTTTTTGATCTAAGGTAGTAAAGATAGTCACGGGATAAACTTCGGCAAAATGACTGACCATGCTATTGAATAGCAGCTTATCAAGGCTTACCAGTAGCGTAACGTTATCAGCTATGAGGTAGTAAGCCAGCTTTATAACGTCCTCTAGTACATCATCAATCGCTATAATCTCATTACCACTGTCTAACGTGCCAATGATTAAGGCAGACGGCTGCATACGGTCAATGATTAACGGCTTATGATTGCTGTTAGGTGTGACGCTGGCAAGGGTTACGGGTTGATCTTGGTTATTACTCAATACTAGCCCTATCGTGCCAGCTGTGGGTGCTGTCTTGCCTATGTCAAAGCCCGTGGTTATGTTAATATTACTATCAAGGTGCAATAGCTTATCTTGCGAGCATAACTGCTCACATAGGTTATATAAGTTTAATAATGTATTGTCATCTGCCAGCTCTTGCCGTGTAGCTGCATTAAACCTACTTATCATCTCAAAGCCTGCGCTAAATGCGCGGGCTTTTTCATGGGTGTCTATTGATGTGGTGGTCATCTGTTCCCCCTTGCTTGTGACTGGTTCGGCTTGCGCGTAGCTCTGTATTTCTTGTAGTAGCTTTTGCGCTTAGCGTGCTTACGGCTTTGCTTCGGTGGGTAAGTCTTCATAAACCCTCCTTTTCAGCAATTAGGCCAGCCAGCTCATCTTCAGAATAATGCTGAAAGTCTTGTGCTAAATATTGCCCTATGTCTGCAAGTTTTTGCGCTTTGTGAATATCACCACTTCTAAGATCATCTTTGATAGTAGTGAATAAAGCATCGAACCAATCTAGGTGGGTTTGTTCGCCCATTTTGCTATCGATATGATCTTGTCTTAATTGCCGGATTGTTTTCATATTCTTAACCCTCTACCTTGCCAAACTTAGTTTGTTCTAATGGCTTATTGAGCGTATCGAGTAGGCGAGAAAGAATGTTATGCCATCTATCAGTAGTATCATGCACAAGGCGCGCCATTGACTTGGCTTGATTAGGAGATATCTCCTCGTTATAGATTAGGTAGAGTAGCTGACCAATATCATGCATAACCTCAGCAGAGCCCAAGACTTCACAAGCAGTATCGGACAACATACAAGACGACATTAAAATAACTTCATCATCGTCATGATCGGTTAGGTCTATAAGCTTTATTGAGGTTGTACCGGGAACGGCATACAAGGTGGTTATGGCTGCTCTGTTGGCCGGCGTGTCGTGAAATAGTGACGGCTGATAATCGCCTGTTTCTTTGTCACATGCTGGGACAAAATAGCCTTGAGCATCATAGTAAAAATAACTGCCATCGTGAGTAAGTGCCAGTAAGTCACGTTTACCGCGTGGATCATTGCTAAGCACAAAAGGGCTGCTACTTAATGACGGGCATAGAACGCTGTCACCTGCCTTGAATGTGGCTGGTGTGGTGTTAGTAGTTTGGGTGTTTGAGGTCGTGCTGATTGATTTACCCATGATGGATAACTCCTAATAAGTTTTGAGTGAATGCCACGCTATACGGTAAAAGTATAGGGTGACGGGTCTTACTCTCGGTCTTATTAGAAACCGCCCCGCATATTCGCCTTTCGGCTATTGTATTTTGCAGCGTCAACCCGTCATAGTCGGTCAGTAAATTGCTTACCTTAGATATGATGGTTTGCCCCCTTGTGGCGCTTAGGTGCGCTTGTGGGGCCATGCTTGAATGGATAGTAACAGCTTGAGAGGCTGCGCTATTATCAGGCACAAAAAAAGCCAAAGGTTTACGACTTGGCAAGTCGCTAATAAGTTTTGAGAGGACCCTATAGTAACGCTTGTTATCATGACTTGTAAAGCTATCGTTTCCGTTATTACTAGATGTCAAAAAGCTACCTAAAAATGGGTAATCTCCCCTGTTACATCCTTTTTTTTCACTGCCAAAAAACAGGCAATTTTTTATGTTTTTCACTAATTTATTGATCTTATTTGTAATATCACAAATAAGACTCAAAATAGCAGCATTTAGGCTCAAATTTTGGCTATTTACACTCAAATTCTTATGATAAAGGCTCAAATTCGTGACATTCTGGCTATCGTGCTCCACATCACAGAATGTTAGGTCGTTTTTCTTATCTTTGCTCATCTCTCACCCCTTCCACGTTGAATGCTATTTCTGCTATGCGTTTGGATAGCCCTTTGAGTGAGTCCACTTGTCTGCTACCTGTAGGTAGTGAACCGCGTAGAGCTAGCATTTTATTTTCTACTTCTACTATCTCAGTCAGACTATTAATGGCGGTCACGTTAGCATGTAGGGTAATGATTAGCTGATCTATAAATTCATCAGTTATCATCAAAAACCCTTCATTTTTTAACCTGTCTATAACTTCGTTTACTAGATCGTTATTACTCATGGCTTGTTGCCTCCGCTTGGTACGGTAATGCGTGGTCACAAAACATGTCGCTAACAATACCTGCCAGCTCGCTATTGGCATAAAGTGCGGCTTTGACTGCCACAAGAACGCCTTGGCTAACCTCATCTTTTGTTTTGATAGCATCTAGCGCGGTGGCTAGGTGGTCAGTATCGCGGTAAATGTCCTGTATGCGGTCATACATAAGACGTAAGTACAGACTATCCACGGTCACTAGGCGGCTGGCTGGGGTGTCGATTGATATGCTAGGGTGGTTATTCATTTAGTTCCCCTCGCTGTTAGATAGTTCGCTTTCAAGTAATGTCTGCTCATCAAGCCAATAGACCGAAAAACGCTTGTCATTGTGCGTGACTATCTCGCTTTGAATGGTTAGCCCTGCGGTTCTTAGGTCATGAATGCGCTGTGCTAGGCATGTGATTTGATAAAGGCGGTAAGCATCCCAAGTAGTGATTGTTGCCCCTGTCATCAGGTGCGCTCTAACAGTGTCAATCTGTGTTTTAGGTGCTGGCTGGTTGGTCACTGGGGCGGTGGCTGTAGTAGTCATGATTAAGCCCCCTTGCTAGCTGAGTGTTGGCGTTCAAGCCATGCTAGTAAATCGGCATTTCTAAATAGTAGAATGCCGTTGATATCAATCGGTCTTGGGAACTTGTCAGCCTTCCACCATCGGCGAAGTGTCTGATGATGAACACCTATTAGGGATGCCGCTGTCTTAATGCGCGTCTGCCCTTGCGGATGTAACTGGGTTGAACTTTGCGGATTGTTTGATACATTTAGCATATTGCTAACTCCTGTGTCATGCCGTTACTTGGCGTTGATTTGAGTTATCAGTATGCTAAAAGCTTAGTGGGCTGCCATCCTAGTTGGGGTAAGTTCGCATCCTAGTTAGGGTGCTAGTTTGTCTTGCGATAAGTGTTTATCAGTGTTTGTAGTCGATAAAAAACAAAAACCCGCTCAAGGGCGGGTTATTCTTCTACTTGTTAAGTCGTCTACTTATGTAACTACTAATTCAAAACTTCATAAGTATTAATACGTCCGTTATTCGACCACTATCGCATCTTCCTCATCACTAGCCAGAACATAATCTTCTTTGCTTATTTCTGGCCTTTCAATGTTTACTAAAGGAGGTTCAGTAGCTTTATATTGGCTGTAATCAATTTCTGGACTAGTAATCATATTGTCTATCTTAGCTCTTGTAGCTTCTGAACGTTCATACTGCTCATCAAGTCTTGATTGCAGTTTGGTCATGCTAGCCGATGGTCCCATATCATGCGTGTTCAAACCGAGACGATTACCAACGCCATATAAAGGATCTATTGAGCCTGTGTCTTCAAGACGTTGAGCAAGAAGTTGTAAGTTTGCTCCAAAATCTTTATGGATAAGCAATGTGTCCATGATTTCTGCATCACTCATACCAGTTTCTCGTAGGCGTTCAATTTCTTTCTTTACTTCATTTTTAGGTATTGGTTGTAATTTTACTAACACAAGTCTTTTTTGTCTTTCATATTCATCATCAGTCAGCAACCCTAGCGCTTTATCGCAATCAATAATCTTTAAAGATATCCTATCTCTTTCTTTTTGAGTTAGGTTATTCCAAGCTATTGAATTTTCTTTCAGCTCTTCAGCTCGTTCAGCAATTGCATAGCTTAAATCGAAATGTCCACTACTGCTATCGTCATAATGTTTTTTTAGCTCAATGAGACTTGGTATGCATTGTGCTGATTCATCAACATCAGAATCCACATAAAACGTTCTATCTGTTAAATACTTCAGCTCAATTAGGTCAGTTGCCGCGCTATCTATGAGATTAGAATTAGCTTTTAAAAAACCGTCTTTAGCTTTCACTTCTTTTTTCTCTATATAGACGTTGATAGTACTTACAAAAATAGTTATCAAGATAGCTAATAGTATTAGGGCCCAAAATCCGCTATAAATATACCAAAGAGCAGGTACTCTACCTTTTAAATATTTACCAAAACGCCAAAGTATTTTTGCTAGATAAAATAGTAATACCAAAGCAGTAATGCCAGCAAGAATTCCAATAGCGAGTAATAGATATTCCATGTGTCGACCTTTAATGACGGATAGTATGAGCTGTCAAACCAACACTATCCGTATCACCAATATTTGTTTTATTTATGCACTATAAACAAAACAATAAGGTTCAGCAATTTAGTTTACTTGCTAGCCTTATTATTATGCTTGAATAAAGCCAAAATAGTTAATAAGCATATTGCATATAACTACGTCCTACTGTCGAGCCCGTTTGATTTGTGCTAACTTCGCCTAGCAGGTCTTTGTACTTAGTGCCTAGACGCTCCTCTGCTAGTTTTGTACTGTCATGGATGATAGCTAAGTTTCTCATCATTTCTTTTTCACCCATATCAAGATCAAGGCTAGCAATTGCGGTTTCTAATTTCTTGCCTTCAAAGTCAGTAAGTGCGCCAAGCCCTCGCATTTTTTCAACTTGTGTCAAAAACACCTGACTCTTTAATGTTTCAATATCTTTTTCAAACGCTTTTGTAGCAGCTCTAACTGACGGTACCTTGCCCGCTATTGGGCCAACCGCGCCACCACCAAATAGCCCATACATGGCGCCTTTATTGTTCAGCAGACGAGTAATAGTTGCTCGAGATTGCGCCAAACCCTCTTTTTGACTTTCATATTGCGCTAAACGCTCTTGGTTCTTTTGGTTGGTTGCAATCTGCTTAGTGGTCAATCCAGCCGCATACTGAGCTTGTTTGAACTCAAGGTTTTTAATCTGAACACCAAGCCTATCTCTAGTCACTTGGTTTGCCTCGCTTTGCAACTGCAATTTAAGCTGCGCTAACTGATTGGCGACCGCCTGTTGTGCCTGAGCATCAGCCCTAGCAATAGGTATATCTTCAGCTTGCGTGGTTTTTAGCGTTGCACCAGCCGTGTTATTTGATGCCTCAGAAGTTAATACAGCTTGCTTGTAAGGGATTAAGGCCGTAGTTTCACCTGCTGTTGCCAAATCTTTCTTGGCGGTCGCATAATTACCTGCCGTTTTAGATTCAATCTCGTCTTTTCTGACTGGTGTTAGTGTTGTTATTTCATCCGCTTCTGCTTGTGTTTTGGCTCTATCAACTGGCGCTGCATCTTCTGCGATATTTGCGCCCGAATATGAGTCATAGGCTGCACCTGCATCTTTGCCTGCTAGTAGCGAGTAATTCATCAGCAATGACTTTCTAGCTGACTGTGGGTCTGTTGCCATCCATTCAGCCATTTGTGAATATTCTTCTGCTTTGTCAGGCAACCCCATATCATTATACGCTGCTGCCTTGTCACGCATTTTCTGAACCGCCAAGTCTGGCCGTTCGCTACCTAGTGCTGATATGCTTGTGCTCATATCGAACAACATAGATTGTTGCTCTTTTTGCTCAAGCGCATCGTAGTAGTCCTTTGCGCCTTTTGTATATTCAGGGAATTGAGCAACCACACGACGAACCGCGCCCATGTCGTTCCAGTCTAATTGCTCTAATTGCTGCTGCGCTTGGATTTTGCGTGCTTGCTCGGCTTGTTGAGCTTGTAATAGGTCGCGGTTTTGGCGAAATTGCTGCCCCATACCGTATGCCTCAAGAACGCCATCAAAAGGGTTTGCTTGCCCTTGTCCATATGCCTGTGCTAGTGCCATTAGAATCCACCTCTCTTAATATTGTTAGCTCAAGTTTTCAGATTGAAACTAACGTTGATTGAGGTTATCAGTATGCTTCAAGCTTGTAATATGGGCATCCTAACTAGGGTGAAGCTATGCCCTAATTGGGATGCAAGTTTGTGCCTGGT
>NZ_JBQSVK010000010.1:0-92208 GCF_052376195.1 Psychrobacter sp. AOP7-B1-25 | reverse complement strand
TGAATGATCAATAAAAAGCTGTTTAACGGCTCATAATAGAACTAAATCATCATAAACCTAGCTATCAACCGCACGAACCACTGCTTAAACAATGCTCCGAACTAATTCTTGTATCCGTTATTATACGCTGACTTGTCTTAAATAGTCATACATCTCTCAATCGAAATCAACTTCTCTCTAACTAGTAGATATAAATCTCGATTGATTATAATCTTTCTTGTAACCGTATAATTATCTTGATATGCAAGGTCGCGATATTAGCTGACCGACATCATCAAACAATCTATAAAATCCGTTAACATATGGAATAGCAGTCCAGTTCCAATGATATTAAAAGGCTTACGAAGAAAGAGTAAAACAAAATACACTAGCATCGCATAATAAGTATGTAACGGATGAAAATTAATGCTACATCTATTTGCCTGAAATATTGGATTTGCTACCAGATGATCTATATCAACCAACATGGTCGCAAGCAAAATAAGATATGCTTTTTTCCACTCTTTTCTAAAAAACGCAATCGCGATAAAAAGAGGAAAACCAAAGTGCAAGAAGTAATGTATCAATGTCTGCATACTAACCTATTAGTTTTAGTCTTCTCTATATAAGACCACCAAAACCAATATTTATTAATATACTGACAGCACTAAAAGGCAACACCTCAGTGTCACCTTTGAATCATTATCTAACGCACTACTGTTATATATTTCAATATTCTATAATTTCGATATCGACGCAAAGTTATATAAATAGCAAAGCAAGCATAAAAGGCATAAACAATAAATGGAGCTCATATCGAGAATTGAACTCGAGACCTCTCCCTTACCAAGGGAGTGCTCTACCGCTGAGCTATATGAGCGTATATTGAAACCTTTGATCTGCACTAAAAAAAATATCACGATGCAGCAATAGTTACTGACTCTCGTGATGATTTATTGTTATGCTTTGCGATGGTGTATATATGGAGCGGGTGGCGGGAATCGAACCCGCGTCATTAGCTTGGAAGGCTAAGGTGTTACCATTATACCACACCCGCATTTACTCTCATTCAGGACAACTCTAATCGAGAGTTGTTAAATATAGAGCATGCTTGGCGCTATGACAAACTTTAGAAAATATGGTGGTGGGAGAAGGATTCGAACCTTCGAAGCTTTCGCGACAGATTTACAGTCTGTTGGGTTTGACCGCTCCCCAATCCCACCTTAGGGTGCTTTGAACAAAAATGACTTTCATTTAAGACAAATTCATAAAAAGCTACTTTAAAAGAGATGGTGCCGACTGCCGGGATCGAACTGGCGACCTACTGATTACAAGTCAGTTGCTCTACCAACTGAGCTAAGTCGGCTTGTTCTCTCTAAAGTGGTGGCTATTCTATCAAATTTTTTGAGATGCGCAAGTACTTTTTCATCTTTTTTTGAATTAATTTAATATAAATATTTAAGTCACTGATTAGGATAGTTTTTTTATCAGTGAAAATATGGCAATAAGTTGGCTCTTTACTTGCAACCTTTATCTTTGCCATATTACTGGCTATTTAATTAGCGAATGCGCAAGCCGTTACAGGCCATTTCTACGGCTTTTATTAATGCTAATGCCTTCTTATTGGTTTCATCCCATTCTTTTTCTGGTATAGAATCAGCAACAACTCCTGCTCCAGCTCCAGCTTGAATATATACCTTACCACGCCGCATCACCGCAGTACGGATAGCAATGGCAGTATCCATATTGCCATTCCACCCTAAATAACCAACTGAACCACCAAATACCGTTCGGCGCACTGGTTCTATCTCATCGATAATCTGCATGGCGCGGATTTTAGGAGCACCCGATAGCGTACCAGTTGGGAAAGTGGCGCAGAACACATCTAGCACATCTTTGTCAGCTCGTATTGTACCTTCCACATTGGATGCAATATGCATCACTTGCGAGTAGCGCTCTATAAACATTTTCTCTGTGACTTTGACACTACCATACTCACAAACGCGGCCAATATCATTGCGACCTAAATCAATGAGCATTAGATGCTCGGCTGTTTCCTTCTCATCATCTAGCAACTCTTGCTCAAGCGCTAGGTCTTCGACCTCATCTTGTTCACGTTGCCGTGTTCCTGCCAGCGGCCTTACGGTCACCTTTCCATTTTCGATACGAGATAGAATTTCAGGAGAAGCACCAATAATATCAAAGCGTTTGTGATCATCGAGTGTATAGCCATGCACCAAAAACAGATACGGTGATGGGTTCAGGTAGCGTAACGCACGATATACGGCTAGAGAGTCGCCCGTATAGTCGGCTGTCAGCCGTTGCGCTGGCACTACCTGCATGACATCACCTTTAGCGATGTAGTCCTTTATCTTATTAACGTCGCTACAATATTTTTCGGCACCTGTTTGCGATATAAATTTGGGCGTAGGCATTATGGGGGCGCGCAAATTAGACGGTTCTGCTAGCTTTTCCTCGATTTGCTCTAACTCACGTATAGCCGAACTGTAGCCATCCTCAGACTGGCAATCAGCATAGACGATGATTGATAGTGTATTCTCTAAATTATCAAACACAATGACGCTCATTGAGAGCATTAGCCACATATCTGGCATCGACATTGGATTGGGTGCATCAGATAAGCCGACACTTGGCTCAATAACACGTACCATATCGTATCCAAAGTAACCGACTAGACCGCCACTAAAGCTTGGCATCGACGGCACATCTTCAGCGGTTGGCATCTGATATTGAGTCATCAGCTCACGCAGGTAATCGAAAGGATTCTCTACTGCCTCTGTATCAATATGATCGTTCCGTTTGGTTGTCATATTGCCATCAGCGTATTGCAAAATAAGATCGCTACCCAATCCAATCATGGAGTATCGTGCCCAGCGCTCACCGCCTACTACAGATTCAAACAGATAGGCAGATCCGTTCAGATCACGCACTTTAGAGAATACAGACACAGGCGTTTGTGCATCCATTAGGCGTTTTTTTACTAGCGGTGCATGGCTAAAACCTCTATCTTTAAAAGCTTGGTATTCTTCAAAAGTCATCATAATAGCGCTCTCTTAGCACCTTATAGGCAATAATAAAACCATAAGCTGCTCTATAAAATATAGCGCCAATATTCGCTAAAATATCGACGCTACAATGAGTCATTTGTTTAAAAAATGGCGAGTACAATAAGTCTCTTTATTAAAAATTACGAAAAAGACTTAGTGCATAGTTCAATTATGCACCGTCCATATTAAACAACCATAAGGCCAAACCGATAATTAGAATTATCACAAATACCCATATAAACCAGCCACCACTTGTCTTCTTCTCTACATGACCTGCATGAGCAGGGTTACTGATTTCTTGATCCATCGCATTATTGCCTTCGGTACCAAGATCACGCGCCTGACCTAAATTAGCCGTGCCTGAAAACTGTGCACTAGCTGCTTGTTTGGCTTTTAAAACTTCAGGGTCAGCTTCTTCTTGTAGCTCTGTCTTTGTCGTTTTGTCATGTTTATCTTGAACTGCTGGCTCTTCATGCACTGCTGGGCGCTCTCCTACCAATGGTGCGCTATCAGTAGATGCTGTCTGTGGTGGCTCTGTGGCCGTCACAGCTTCTGTTTCAGTTGCTGTTGGTACAGTTGTATCAGCTACTACCTCTGTAGCAACTGGCGTTTCTTCTACTGGCGTAGGCGATGCTGCGTCTGCATCAGACAGCACCTCATCAATGCCCGTTTCTTTGACCACTGGACCTGTATCAACGGCTTCTTCAGTAGCTAATTCTTCACCAACTGGCTCTTCAAAAGCGAGCTCTTCGACAACAGGTTCAACGGTCTCATTCGCAGGATTTACTGAGTCTTCGCTTGTATCTGAGTTAATATCTACAGTGGCAGCATCATTTGTAGCAGGTAACACTTCTTCGATACCAGTTTCTTTTATCACTGGCTCGTTGACTGCTTGCTCTTTGATTGGAGCTTCTTCAAGAACGCTTTCTTCAAATACTTGCTCTTCGGTCACAGACTCATTAGCAGGAGCCTCTGTCACAGTAGCTGTATCAGTACTTTCATGTGCATCCGCTACTGGCTCTTCTGTAGTCACTGGTGCTGGTACTTCGTGCTCTGACGTCGTCACTGGTGCAGCAGATGCCTGTACTTGAAAGCTAAAACTTGCAAAACTAAGCGTGTCATTTATTTTTAGATGATTAGATTCATTACCCTCGATACGTTGCTCATTGATAAACGTGCCGTTAGAAGAATCTAAGTCTTTTACATATAGCTGACCATCTAACACACTGAGTACCGCATGATTGCGAGAGACCTGTTTGCTACCTAGAACTACGTCATTATCACTACCACGACCTATAGATAAGCTATCACTAACCGTCAGTGTCAGATCACCTAGCGCTTCCGTCAACGCATTCAGCTGCCAAGTTGTACTTGCTGCCGTATTAATGTTATCTGTCTCGTTTGTCATGTTATAACTCCTTATTTTTCTATTGAATATCCAATGATGCCAAAAATAATAACTCTAAAATATTACTGCCAATTTATGATAAGTATTGTCGCTATTTCTTTAATAATATTTGCCTAGTACTACTTATTAAATATTTTCCCCAAACACTGTACAGTATCTACTCTGGTATAAAATGAGGTTTTATAACTTTATCGAGCTTGCTATATGGGATATTAAGGACAGGCATACCATAAGCATATGGGCCGATAGAGTAATGCTGATAACGAATACTAATGCCTGTGCCTGTCAAAGTCACATTACTGCTTAACGTAAATGGCCAATTTTTCTCATAACTACTTACGTCTTCAGCAACTGTTTTAACCCACGTTTTATAAGCATCATAAGCAAGCGCTTCAAAACGAGTTTTTTTACCTGAGATAAGCATGTCATCAAGCATGACTTGCTTTTTGGTACTTGGGTCAAACACTAGATACTCGCTATAAGGCATACCATGTGCACCGCCAGTATAGACGTAAGAGCTAATCTCAAAAAGTTCAAAGTCATCGACATGACCTAAATAATCGGGCGCTATCATTAAATTATAGCCCCATGACATACCATCAGGCATATCTTGAAATTGCGAATTCACAAAGCTATCAAGAGCAGCCGTAACTTCTTTTTCACTACTTTTACCCTTAATAGGTGCTGACTCTGTCATCTGACTATTGACGACTATGTTATCGATACGAGCGTTGACAGTCTCATCTATCCAGCTTTGACTGCTTTTAAGATATTTAACTTCAATTTCTGGACAGTTATCACGCTTGCCACATGCCTCTTGTATATCACTGGGCAGTTGATACGGTAGGTACTCAGTACTGCTAATAAGGCTTCCTGCATTTACCGACATACTAACTGCACCTAACACTAGGCTGCCAGCTAACATAGCAATTGAACGTATCTGGCTTATCTTTATCGAAAATAGATCAGCGGATATAGATTTATCACCAGTTTGAGTCGTAGTTTGCATATGTCCTCTTTCACAAATATAAGATGCCATTCAATATTCTACCGTAACAATTGCAATGTATTGTAGGAAGACTGTTTGTGTTTTTGAAGTGGTGTAAGTAAATGGATACCTAACTCTTGTCATTTAAATCAAAGATACAGGCAATAAAAAAGACACGGCTAGCGTGTCTTAATCAATAAACGATATAGGGGTATAAATAAATTTAATGTTCGCGAGTGCTACTAAAAGTCACTTCTGGATAGCGATCTTGCATTAGTTGTAGGTTAACACGTGATGGTGCAAGATACGTTAGATAGCCTCCCCCATCTATCGACAATTGGTCATGGGCTTTTTTCTTAAATTTCGCCAATGCTACTTCGTCATCACAGTGAATCCAGCGTACCGTAGCTATCGATACCGGTTCAAAAGTACATTGAACCTTATACTCTTCTTTTAGACGATGCGCGACCACTTCAAACTGTAGTACCCCAACCGCGCCCAACACCAAATCATTGTTAATCTGCGGCATAAATACCTGCGTTGCGCCCTCTTCGCTTAACTGCTGTAAACCTTTTTGCAGTGCTTTTGATTTGAGCGGATCTTTTAGCACCACACGACGGAACAGTTCAGGGGCGAAATGTGGAATACCCGTAAAGCTCAACTCTTCGCCTGCCGTAAAGCTGTCACCGATAGAGATGGTGCCATGGTTGTGCAAACCAATGATATCACCTGGATAGGCTTCTTCTAGCGCCTCGCGGTCGCCTGCTAAAAAGGTCAGCGCATCAGCGATACGTACGTCTTTACCTAGACGCACATGCTTCATTTTCATGCCTTTCTCGTACTTACCAGAACATACTCGCAAGAACGCAATGCGGTCACGGTGACGCGGATCCATATTGGCCTGAATTTTAAATACGAATCCTGTAAAGTCTGTCTCAGTGGCTGATACTTCACGCTCAGTCGTTGGATGGGCTTTCGGCGGCGGTGCATATTTGACCAAGGTATCAAGTACCATGTTGACCCCAAAGTTACCCAGTGCCGTACCAAACAATACTGGCGTCATCTCACCCGCCAAAAATGCTTCAACGCTAAATTCTTCTAGCGCCATCTGTACCAGTTCAAGTGACTCTTCGAACGCATCAAACATCAGTGTTCCTAGGCGTTCGCGAATATCTGGATAATCATAGCCCTCGCGAGTCTCAGAAACGGTCATCTTGCCGCCATTACCTTTTTCATATAGGTAGGTTTTGTCTTCTGCAAGGTGATAGACCCCAACAAAATCCTGTCCCATACCAATCGGCCAAGTGACTGGCACACATTTGATCTTTAACACCGATTCGATTTCACTAAGCAACTCAAGCGGCTCACGAATTTGACGATCTAGTTTGTTGACGAATGAGATGATAGGCGTATCACGCATACGACATACTTCCATCAGCTTGATGGTACGTTCTTCGACACCTTTTGCACCATCGACCATCATCAGCGCACTATCCACTGCGGTCAACGTACGATATGTATCTTCACTAAAGTCGGCGTGACCTGGGGTATCTAGTAGGTTGACCATATGGTCTTTATACGGAAACTGCATGACAGACGTCGTGATTGAGATACCACGCTCTTGCTCCATTCTCATCCAATCTGAGGTTGCATGACGATCCGTCTTACGGCCTTTTACTTCGCCCACTACCTGAATTGCTTGACCCCACAACAGGAGTTTTTCGGTCATGGTGGTTTTACCAGCATCGGGATGCGAGATAATGGCAAAGGTGCGGCGCTTAGCAACTTCTTTGTTTAATTTCTTTGGATCTACGCTCATAATTTTCAGCTTCAACAGTTATGTGATTTAGAAGTGACTCTAAATAAATAAAATAAATAATGGGCGTATTGTAGCGGATTTAGCATCAGGGTGCAGAATTAGCGTATAAAAAAACACGCTCTATTATTTAAACAAAGCGTGTTTTTGAGCTCTCTAATTGTGATCGTCATGCTGGATTAGCACGACTGATAGCCATCAACTCATCTCAATAGTAGCGTTTGATTTGCTCAGCTAAGAAGTCGCCAGCCACCTCATTGACGATTGTACAATCGACTACGTCAAAACGACTGTCTGTGTTCGGATCGGTACTGCCTTTGGCGACATAGTTTGCTTCATAAACGTCCTTTCCGTACTCAACACCGCTATATTCATAAGCAGGCTGATCATCGTACTCAAAAAACATGACTTGCGCGGCTTGTTGCTGATTGCCTGCGCCAACTCCGAACTGAGAAGTTCTATGATCTCTATCTGCACTAAAGCGGGTTTTGGCTACGTCAATCCATCTCTCTATTGATGCATATCCCGTTTTGTTTTTATCATTAAATGCCAAAAATGAGCGCTCACTGGTTACCACAGGAATGTAACAAACCGACCCTTCAGGGAAAGCAACATTGGTTGGAATTTCAGAGTAGTTATTTAAATCGGTAATAATACCGTATCTATTGTTCACGTTTGCACTAGCAACATAGCTGTTCGCACGCAAACCGGATAAATTGAGCGTCTTGTAAGTGGTTTCGTAGTCTAGCTGGTTGTTAGTGTTTTTTTCATAGATAGGGCGTTTGATCGTCCGATTATTAACCTCAATGTCTTTATTTTCAAGTCGACCCTCGAAGTCGTCTGCCAGCACCGTTCTGTCTAAATCATTCAGGCTTTGATTGCTATAACTGTTGATGATATTGGTTGTTTTGATCTCGCGGGCACCAGTACGATAGCTTTCATCAATTCTCGCGATTGCCGTAGCATTGGCTTTGCTATCATAGCTATTAGCGAAGCTTGTCAATGTAATCTCGCTACTAGCCGTCCCATAAGCGCCGTCTTCTTCGCACCCTATCAAAGCGAGCGTCGTCAAAAAGCAAACACTAGGTATCACAATCCATCTCTGCATCAAACAATGTCCTTATAACTAAGACTTATATTATCTATACTAATAACGTACACATGGTTCATTGCCGCTATTGTACCTCTTTGACGACTATACGATAAGACTGTAAATCTAAAAACGAATAAAACTGTGCTCAAAACTTTATTTACAAACTAGCAGTATATATTTACTCTCGATGCACTGAGCTGCGTGAGCGATTTGTTATGCTAGGTCTCATATTAAGATTTATTACTCAAATATAAACATAAAAACTCACAACAAAGGATGTGTCATGAAATCTCTATACTCTACCAAATCTACAGTTACTGGCGGTCGCATGGGTACGGCAACCTTAAGCGATAGTGATCTTGAAATCAATATGGTACCACCAGGCGGTAATGAAAAAGGTAATAACCCTGAGCAATTACTCGCTATGGGTTATGGCGCTTGTTTTGATGGCGCTTTAGGCGTAGTTAAAAAAATGGAAAGCGCAACATTTGGCTCAACTGTTGAGACCTCTGTAGACCTATTACAAGGTGACAGTCACGAATATAAGCTTGCCGTAAAAATTCATGTTATCGCTGACAATACAGATTTATCTGCTGACGAAATTCAAAAATTGGTCGAAAAGGCGCATGAAGTATGCCCATACTCGAAAGCAACCAACGGTAATATTGATGTTGAAGTCTCTTCAGAAGTAAAATAACGTATTCAGAGACTTGTTATCAACATCTATCAAATGATAAATAGTTGATAGTTATTTAGTGCTAAAAGAACTCAGACTATCTGGGTTCTTTTTTTGTCTTTAGTATTTTATTTGCCCGAGCTATGGAATATCGAAAACTCAATTTAGATTTCAATAAAAAGAACACGATAGAATACAGCGTAACGATTAAGCAGTTCGGCACGCGCTGATTTTATCGTTATAATAAGCATATATATTTTTATCTAATAGCTGATAAGTGACTTTTATGACTGATGACATAGCTGACAATACCACCGATAACGACCACAACTCTCATCAAGCGCTTGACCCCAAAGCATTACCGAACTTCGATACCATGCCTAACGTGGCGCTGATGGATACCAGTCACGTAGACAAAGATCAACCACCTTTTATTTTAGTTGATGGCTCTTATTATCTGTTCCGCACTTATCATGCCCTGCCAAAAACCATGCAAAACTCGCAGGGCCTCATCACCAATGCGATACGCGGTACACTTAACGCATTACTTAAACTGATGCGTCGCTATCACCCTACCCATATGGCGGTCTGCTTCGATACCAAATCACCGACTTTTCGCCATCATATGTCTGCTGATTACAAAGCTGCTCGTCCGCCCATTGATATCGAGCTAGTAGAGCAGATTCCTTATATTCATCGCTTAGTCACCGCATTAGGTATTCCACTGTTGCGTATTGAAGGTGCAGAGGCCGACGATATCATCGGTACACTTGCGCACCGTGCGGTCGAACAAGGTCATCATGTGGTTATTTCAACGGGTGATAAAGACATGATGCAGTTGGTCAATGACTGCGTCATACTGGAAGATAGCTTTACAGGCAAAATCACGGATACTCCAGCAGTAATCGATAAATTTGGTATTAACCCAAATCAGATGATCGACTTCTTGACGCTAATGGGTGACGCCTCTGACGGTATTAAAGGCGTGCCTGGTATTGGTAAAAAGACCGCTAAAGATTTGCTCGTTGAGTATGGTGACATCGAAAACATGCTTAAGCATATTGGCTTTATCAAAGGTCGCGGAGCTAAAGGTCTGATCGAACACGCCGACGACATTCCTTTTAACAGAAATCTTGCTACCATCGTCACTAACTTAGCCATCGGTCAAGACTGGAATGATCTGAAAATTAATACTGACCCTTGCGCGCATATAGCTGAATTACGCGACTTATATAATGAGCTTGAGTTTAGAAATGAGCTGGCATCATTGGATCACCCAAATCACCCTGCCAATGGTTCTAAAAGTGTTGCTGATAGTCAGGCCGATACTGAGTCACAAGCACAAGTAGCAAAATCACTCCAATCAACCAAAAGTGACAACATCAAAGACAGCGCTAACCATGATAAAGCATGGCACACTGTGCTCGACGAGCCAGCGCTTGATGGCTTAGTCGAGTCTTTAGAAGCTGCTTCGCACTTTGTCATTGATACCGAAACCACTAGCATTCATTGGCGTGACGCACAAATTGTTGGTTTATCCTTCGCCTTGCAAGCACATGAAGCGTATTACATTCCGCTTACGCATAGCCTAGAAGATGATGAGCTGACAGCCAAGCAGCTTGATCGTGATATGGTATTGGCTCGCTTAAAACCTATACTAGAAAATCCCAAAATTGGCAAAATCGGTCAGCATTTGAAATATGATGCGCATATCCTCGCTCACTATGATATCGATCTAGTTAGCGCCATACATGAGCAGCCAAATAACTGGGCAATGGATACCATGCTTGCCAGCTACGTCATCAATGCGGCAGCCACTCGCCACGGTATGGATGATTTGGCACGTCATTATTTGCAAACGCAAACCATCAGCTTCGAAGATGTGGCAGGTAAAGGCGCTAAGCAAGTCACCTTCGATCAAGTGGCCATCGATATCGCTAGTGACTATGCTTGTGAAGATGCCGATATCACCTATCAATTATTTGACGTATTCAGCGTTGAGCTGGCTAATGATACTAATAATGCCAAGCTGCTACATGAGCTAGAGATTCCTACCGCTGAGATACTGTGCCAAATGGAAGCGAATGGTATTTTGATTAAACGCTCATTTTTGAACGAGCTTTCAAAACGCTTTGATGAAGAAATTATCGCTCTAGAGAAGCGCGCCTATGAAGTGGCAGGTGAAGAGTTTAACTTAGGCTCTCCTAAGCAGCTTGGTGAAATGCTGTTTGAAAAGCTAGGCGTCGCTGGCGGTAAAAAAACCAAGTCTGGTCAATACTCAACTGGCGAGGCTGTACTATCAAAAATCGATCATCCACTGGTCGATATCACCTTGGAGTATCGCGGTCTATCTAAGCTCAAGAGCACTTATACCGATGCACTTGATAATGTCGCAGACAATGAAACTGATCGCGTACACACTAGCTACCACCAAGCACTAACCAGTACTGGACGTTTGTCATCGACAGATCCTAACTTGCAAAACATCCCAATTCGTACTGCAACTGGCCGCTTAATTCGTCAAGCTTTTATCGCCCCAGAAGGTCGCGTTATCTTGGCTGCGGATTACTCACAAATTGAACTTCGTTTGATGGCGCATTTCTCAGGTGATAACAACCTAACTCATGCCTTTAATGAAGGATTAGATATTCACGCGGCGACTGCTGCTGAGGTACTTAGTAAGGATGTCGCAGACGTTACCTCGACCGAGCGCCGTAATGCCAAGGCCATTAACTTTGGTCTACTATACGGTATGAGTGCCTTTGGGCTTGCCAAACAGCTACAGATGAGTCGCGGCGAAGCACAAGACTATATCGATATGTATTTTGAGCGTTATCCAGGCGTCAAAAACTATATGATTAATACTCGTGCCAGCGCTTATGAACAAGGTTATGTCGAGACTATTTTAGGCCGTAAGCTCTATACGCCTGATATCAATCATAGTAATCGTATGGTCAAGCAAGGGGCTGAGCGTGCGGCGATTAATGCGCCACTTCAAGGATCAGCAGCAGATTTGATTAAGCTAGCCATGATTGCCGTCGATCAAGTATTGCCAAAAGAGCAGGCCAAAATGCTGCTACAAGTTCATGATGAATTGGTTTTTGAAGTCGATGCCGATAAAGTAGACGAAGTTAGTCAGCTGATTACGGATGCCATGCAAGATGTCCTAACAACCACTGCCGTAGAAAAAGGCTGGAACGTTGACTTTGCTGTGCCATTATTGGTTGAGACTGATAGTGGTCAGAACTGGGATGAGGCGCACTAAGTATTAACTGCCATTTTATTAAGCATCCAAGATATGGTTATTCACATACCTTGCAGGTAAAACAGTTTTTGATAACTGATACTACACTAAATGATTATATATTATTTATATTAACAATTACTTATGACTAATTAGTTATCTTTCACAACAGTAATATCTAGCTATGGGGTTTATAATAGATCATCTATTAAATTCTAACTATTTGGTATTTTTTGCTTTGAAGTGAGCCTACGGGCTCACTTTTTTGTTTTTAACACATTTTTTGACACGCAGGAGTCATTTATTTTGAATTCAGATGGCATCATTGAAATCCCCGGTATGATCCTGTTGTTTGCCTGCTTACTACGTTGTACACAATATTTTGTAAAAAGTCATGTCAAACAAGTTAAAGCTTTTTGGCTGGCAGCCGTACTTATATTTGTCGCTGTTATTCGTCGCGAGTTGAACTATTTACCAGACTTACTGGTTCCAAGCGATTTTTTATTGCTTGGTCAGTCTTATGACTGGTGGGAAGATAGCATCCTTACCATTATCTAATCTCGTCGCGCTTGGTCTGCTAGCTTATACAAGGCACTACCTGTGGGCAGTGCTAAAAAACGTGCCAGTTTCTCTTTATCTTAGTGTTGTTGTACTGGCAGTCATTCAGTACATGGGTGAGAACGCCATTGTATTCCCGCATACATTTGGTGAAATTGTCGAAGAGCTGTCTGAAACTACAATCTACGGTATTGCCTTGACCTACTTGTGGCGATTCGAACTGACTGACTATCGACTAAAAATATAAACTTTAATTTAACGACCTTACTACCATACAAAGATTTAGTGAATATTTTATACATCATTACGGCTACTTATATTGAGTAGCCGTTTGGCATCCTGCCCATCATCTTACATTTTTTGAACATCCTGTCACACCTTACTACTAGTGAAAGTTTGTATAAGCGTACAAACTGAGAAGTATGTTATCTACATTGCTATGAGCAATGCTTTGATAAGCGAGTACGTTACCTTTATATCTAATAACTACAATAAGGAATTATTCATGGAAAACTCAAAAAACCCGTTACCAGAAGATATGGATCAGATTGATGGAAATCGTCGTAACAACAATGACAGCCAAAGCGAACAAGACAACCAACTGGTCGATTTGGACAATCCTATGCTGCATACGATAGATAACGATGATGTGATTGATAACAGTGCAGGATTTAATAACTCCGAAGTCGGTAGTGATGTAACCCAAGGATTAACACCTTCACACCGTCAAAACCTTGATGAGTCACGTGTCGACGAGATTTTGGTTCAGGACAACCTTGATGACAGCGATTATCCAAATGCAATGGATATTGCTGATAGAGAAGCGGCTGAGCGTAGCAACGATGATGATTTTTAGAACTTAATATAACTACTAATACAATCCTTTGCTCATAAAAAAGCACGCTTAAGATAATTAAGCGTGCTTTTTTGATTTTATTATTTAACTCGTTAAAACAGCGAGTCTTGACGGGTTAAACCCAGCCGTCTAACGTGCCAGCCCAACCTTTTACCAGAGGCAAACTCAACGCTTCAAGCAATTCAATATGTGTCTCATCAAGGTTCAGTGCAGGAATATAATGATACTCTTGCCCGCCAGCATTGAGGAAGTTATCACGATTTTCAATAGCCAACTCTTCTAGTGTCTCTAGGCAATCTGCTGAAAACGCTGGACTAATCACCTGCACCGAGCGTACACCTGATTTACCCCAATCCTCCAAGACTACATCGGTATATGGCTTAACCCATTCTTGCTTACCAAAGCGTGACTGGAAGCTAATAATCCATTCGTCTTCTGTCAGGCCAAGTTCATGCGCCACTTGTGCCGCGGTACATTTACAACGTTTAGGATAAGGATCGCCTTTGTCGGCATAAGGCTGCGGGATTCCATGAAAACTAAACATTAACTTTTCAGGCTTACCATGTTTTTCTTGAAAACGGCGAATAGAGTTGGCCAATGCTTGAATATAGAGCGGATGGGCAAAGTAGTCTTTGACAATCGTATAGTTTGGCAAATTGCGTTGTTTTAGCGTCCATTTCGTCAGCGCATCATATACCGCGCCGCCTGAAGAAGCCGAGTACTGCGGAAACAACGGCAGAATGACAAAGTGATCAACCCCTTCACCACGCAGCGTATCCATCACATCAGGCAAACCCGGATTGCCGTAGCTCATCGCAGGATGCACAGAGACTCGAAATGGAGCCACACTATCAGCCAAACGTGGTTCTAACAGCTCAACTTGGCTTTTTAATATTTTACGAATCGGTGAATCACCTTCCCAGATACTGGCGTAAGCCTCTGCTACGCGTTTAGGACGACTTGGTAAGACAAATAAATTCAGAATGATCGCCCACAGAAATTTAGGAATTTCAATCACTCGTGGGTCTGACAAAAATTGTTTGAGGTAACGACGTACGGCAGGTGCTGTTGGCTCATCTGGTGTACCAAGATTCACTAACAAAACGGCAATACGTGGGGGCAGTTTAGGTTTCATAGCAGCACTTTATTAGCAGTAAGTTATTAAGGGTGATGTCAAAATAATAAGAGATGATACTGTTAAGACACAGTTGAATGAACACCTTATTAGTGTAGCATTTTATCCATTAATGACGCAGGCTAAAAGCGTACCTATACAATTTGACACGCAGTTGCTATTTATTAGCTCTTGATTACTGGATGCTGGCGACGTATTCATTATTTGTTTATGGTGCATCTGTCATAAAAACCACGCACGAAAGGCGCGCTCGACGGTTGTACTCCAACGCGCATCACCATACAATAGGCAGGCCCAGTTTATAAAAACCGTGTAGGTAAAATAGCCTGTTAACAACGTGCCGTTTTGCTTTTATTTTATTGATGATTGTAGTCTTGCGAGGTAGCTTTGAACGCACGCTCTGATAATACCAGTGACCAGCATCCTAATTCACAACCTCACACTAACAGCTCGGCCAGTATCGACAGTACTACAGGGTCAGTGGGTGTCGTGACGCCCCGGAACTTTCATTTCGCTGAGCCCTTAACGTTAGAATGCAACCGTACCCTGCCCTCGTTTGACTTAATGGTAGAGACTTACGGTACGCTCAATAGCGACAAATCAAATGCAATTCTAATTTGCCACGCGTTATCGGGTAGTCATCATGCAGCGGGCTTTCATAGTCCTGATGACAAAAAAGCGGGCTGGTGGGACAATATGATTGGTCCCAATAAAGCCATCGATACCAATCAGTTCTATGTGGTGTGTGTCAATAATATCGGTAGCTGTTTTGGTTCAACAGGGCCTACCACTATTAACCCCGATAGCGTTGGTTCGGATAGTGTTAGTTCAGACAGCGTTGATTCAGATAGTAGCGATGAACCGCGAGTGTATGGCCCTGACTTTCCGCTGATCACCATCAAAGACTGGGTGAAAACCCAGGCCATGCTCTCAGATCGTTTGGGTATCGACGTTTGGCATGCCATCGTTGGTGGCTCAATGGGCGGTATGCAAGCGCTACAATGGTCTGTTGATTATCCAGAGCGATTAAAACGCTGTGTGGTTATCGCTAGTACGCCAAAGCTATCTGCTCAAAATATCGCTTTCAACGAAGTGGCACGTCAATCTATCTTATCTGACCCTGACTTTAAGGACGGACGCTATATACAAGAAGGCACCTATCCTCGTCGCGGACTGATATTGGCACGTATGGTTGGACATATTACCTATTTAACTGATGACGCGATGAAAGCCAAATTTGGCCGTGATTTAAAATCTGGCAAATTCATGTATGGCTACGATGTCGAGTTTCAGGTCGAAAGCTATCTGCGCTATCAAGGCGAGCGCTTTAGTGAAAACTTCGATGCCAATACCTATCTACTCATGACCAAAGCCTTAGATTACTTTGATCCGACGCGAGATTATCCATCAACGGTAGCAAAAGATACTATAGAGTCAGCAGTGCAAATAGAAGGTTCTATCGCTGCATCAGTCGAGTCGAGTAAAGCCACTGCACAGAGTGAATTAGAAGATGCAGTAACGACGATTGAAGATAGTGAATCTGAGCGTCAGCAAGAGCTTTCTGCGCTCAAAGCAGCCTTTGCTCATACACAATGCCAATATCTGATCGTATCATTTACCACAGACTGGCGCTTTGCACCTGAGCGCTCACAAGAGATTGTCGATGCGCTGATGGCTACTGGCAAACCAGTCAGCTATATCAATATTGATGCGCCGCACGGACATGACTCATTCTTATTTGATATTCCTCGCTACATGGGTGCGGTCAAAGGGTTTTTGACTGCGCCATTTATTACCCAAAGCCGCCCAGCTGCAGGAGAGCGCTCATGAGAATGGATCACCAACTGGCAGAGCGCTGGATTGCGCCGCAAGCACATGTACTGGATTTAGGTTGCGGTAATGGCGAGCTGCTTGCACACTTACAGCAGAAACTAGGTGTAACAGGGTACGGACTAGAAATTGATGAAGACAAAATCAATGAGGCGATTGGCAATGGCTTATCAATTGTCGAACAGGACCTCAACGATGGTTTAGCGCGCTTTGCTGATAATAGCTTTGACACGGTCGTCATGGCACGTGCGCTACAAGCGGTAAAAGCACCTGATGAGTTGTTGCTTGATATGCTGAGAGTTGCCCGTGAAGCAGTCATCACCTTCCCTAACTTTGCGCATTGGCAAAACCGCATTCATTTAGGGCTAAAAGGCATGATGCCTGTTTCTGAAGCGCTACCTTATGAATGGTACAACACGCCAAACATTCATCTATGTACTTTCAAAGACTTTGAATTGCTATGCGCGCAGCATGATATTCATATCATTAATCGTTTCGCGGTTAGTGATTCTGAAAAAGGCCATACACCTTTGATGAAAACGTTAATCAGACAAGCACCTAACCTTTTGGCAGACGTCGCTATCTACCGAGTGACCAAAAAATAGCCGATAAACTATCAGCTACCTTGAGATATTGAAGACTACTAAATACTACTGCTAGAGTTAGTATTAACCTTAATAGATTGTTAATTTAATATAATTTTTTAGTAACTGTCTGATTTTGTTAAGTGCAATCAAGTACAAACGTCTATTAGACCGTGTAATTAGTATTTGAGTTTCGTAAGTTTGGGTGCTAAGCTAGCAAAATATTGTCAGCCATCCAACTATTACGACCGTTTGTCTAATTAGTTAGGGTGAACTCTATCATTTAGAGCTGATAACCCCCTTTGCTAATGATTAGGTAAGTTCATATCGCAAGATTTCACCTAATTGTTATCGCCGTCTAACTGTCTTTGGCGAGACCATGTTTAGCGGTACAATTCTTTTGCTTATTAACTGCCTAATTTTGGAGCTGCTATGAAATTATTAAAAGCTGCGTTGTTTACTGCATTATTTTCTTGTGCTGGTCTAGCCAATGCTGAGTTAATATCAAACGTACCACTTGATACCTCACGTTTTGAACTTATGCCTATTAGTGAATTGTCTAGTCGTGCCAGCCAAGGCAACGATCACGCTCAGTTCTACCTGGCCAAGCGTTTGCAAAAAGGTGAAGGTATTGCTCAAAATACCCAACAAGCCATTCAGTGGTATACAAAAGCCGCTCAGCAAGGCGTTGCCCCTGCTCAGTTGAATCTGGCTATCATGTATCTGCGCGGCGAAGGTGTACAACCTAACTTACAACAAGCACGTCTGTGGTTAGAAAAGGCGGCAATGCGCGGCGACAACCGTGCTAGCTACACGCTTGCACTACTAGATGAGAAGCAAGAAAATCTGGTCGATGCTTACAAATGGTACGATTTGGCTGCCCGTGACGGTATGTTAGATGAAAAAGTTCGTACTAAAGCCCGTGGCAAAATCGGTCAATTGGCATTGAACTTATCAAGCTCAGACATTGCTAGCGCTCGCAGTCAAGCCGATAGCTGGTTTCAAAGCAAATAAGATCTAGTTTTACTTTACGTAGTGAATACCCAAAAAGCTCAGTATTTTACTGGGCTTTTTTGTTTTTTATCTTATTGATAAGTGGTTGAATACTCTCTACAACACCAAGCTAAGCCTGATAAACTATTCAAATCTCTAGCAAAATTTGCTACACTACGCGCGCATTAATCCCACAATTATATTATTGTTATAAACCATTCTGAACTAATACAGTCTATTTCAAGTGGATGGCAAAATAGCGTGTTTATTTGAACTAAACTGTTAACCCAACGCACTAGGTTTGCGACCTAGCCAGCAGGAGAAAGACATGAGCACCAATAAAGAAACCGCAATAACTGACAACAAATCAGCACCTGCCTACGATAGTGTAACTAACAATATTGTCGTTGCTGCACTATATAAATTTACGCGCTTTGCTGATTTTGAGCAGTATCGTGAACCGATCTTAAATACTATGATCGACAACGATGTAAAAGGTACGTTGTTGCTTGCAAGTGAAGGCATCAACGGTACGATTTCTGGTACGCGTCAAGGTATCGATACTGTCCTTGACTATCTGCGTAGTATTGAAGCAGTTGGTACTTTTACTTTTAAAGAGTCCTATACTGACGCACAGCCTTTTTATCGCACTAAAGTAAAGCTGAAAAAAGAAATCGTCACCATGGGCGTTGAAAACATCGATCCTTTGCAGTCGGTCGGCCGCTATGTAAAACCAAGTGAATGGAATGCGCTAATCTCTGACCCTGATGTGGTTTTGATTGATACCCGTAACGATTATGAAGTACAGATCGGCACCTTTAAAAATGCTGTCAATCCAAATACTGAGACCTTCCGCGAGTTTCCAGAATACGTAGCAAAAGAGATGGACCCAGCTAAGCATAAAAAAGTCGCGATGTTCTGCACAGGTGGTATCCGCTGCGAAAAATCTACTGCCTATATGCGTGAGCAAGGGTTTGAAGAAGTTTATCATCTAGAAGGTGGTATCCTAAAATACCTAGAAGAAATCCCTGCTAGTGATTCTATGTGGCAAGGCGATTGCTTTGTTTTCGATAACCGTGTCTCAGTTAACCATAACTTAGAAAAAGGAAACTACGAGCAGTGTTTTGCTTGCCGTATGCCTATCACTATCGATGATATGCAAAGCCCAGCTTATATCAAAGGTGAATCATGCCCGCATTGTATCGACAAGGCAACTGATGAGCAAAAAGCTCGTTTCCGTGAGCGTGAGCATCAGATGCAGCTAGCGAAAAAGCGCGGCGAAGCCCATATCGGCAGTGATGTGATGGATGTAATCGAAAAACGTAAAGCCGCTAAAACGGAAGCACGTCTGCAAGCAGAAGCTACAAACAATGCTAAAGCGAACTAAGCTTGGCATTTTTAAAATAAAAAAGAAGTAAAAAAAGAGAGGCTTTAATCAATAGAGCCTCTCTTTTTTTATGAAAAACTTTCAACGCATATTAAAACTATTAGCGTTGATATAGTCGATCCAATCTGAGAATGGAGTTGACTATATTAAAATAAGATACGTACGCGGATGGTCTCTTCTACATCTTTTAACTGGTCTAGTGCAGCTGTTGAGTCATTATAATCAACATCCATTACTAGATAACCCACATCACCTTCTGTCATTAGGCTCTGCGCTAGGATGTTAATCCCTGCTTCAGCAAACAGACGGTTAATCTGAGACAGTACGCCTGGTACATTTTTGTGGATATGTAGTAGACGATGTGAGTTTTCTTTGAACGGAATAGAAACTTCTGGGAAGTTTACTGCTGTCGCCGTATCACCTTGGTCAGAGTATCTAACAAACTTATCAGCTACTTCCAGTCCGATATTGGCCTGTGCTTCTTGTGTTGAGCCACCGATATGCGGCGTCAAAATCACATTATCAAACTTACGTAGTGGAGACTCAAACTCTTCGTCAGCTGATTTTGGCTCTTTCGGGAACACATCAATAGCTGCACCCAATAACTTGCCTGATTCCAACACATCAGCAAGATCATCAATCTCGACACATGTACCGCGCGCCGCATTGATAAAGTAACTGCCTTCTTTCATCTGAGCGAACTGTTCAGCTTTCATCATATAACGGGTGCTTGGCACATCAGGCACATGCAATGTTACGATATCAGCCGTTGATAATAGCTCTTCTAGGCTACCAACTTGTACTGCGTTGCCTAGTGGCAATTTGGTCACGGCATCATGATAAATAACTTTCATACCGAAGCTTTCTGCCAAGACAGACAACTGCGAGCCGATAGAACCATAACCGACGATACCGATGGTCTTGCCACGCACTTCATGTGAATTGGTCGCAGACTTACCCCAGCCGCCGCGATGTACAGTAGCATTTTTTTCAGGAATACCGCGGTACAGCATGATGGCTTCGGCCAATACTAACTCAGCTACCGAACGAGTGTTCGAGAATGGTGCGTTAAAGACAGGAATACCAAGATCACGTGCTGCCTCTAGGTCCACTTGGTTAGTACCAATACAAAAGCAACCAATACCGATAAGCTTATGCGCATGCTCAAGTACTTCACGCGTCAGCTGAGTACGCGAACGAATACCGATAAAATGCGCATCTTTGATCTTTTCGATCAGCTCATCTTTATCTAAAGCGTGACTGATATTTTCAATATTATGATAACCAGCGCCTTCTAATACTTTTAAAGCATTGTCGTGTAGACCTTCAAGTAATAAAAACCGGATTTTGTCTTTTTGTAGTGATAATGCCATATGAGAACTGTCCTATAATTGTTTTATAAAATTATCTTAGGGATAAATCTATAGTCGAAGCAGTTTAAAGTGAGCACAAAGCAATAAAGTGTAAATAGTACGCTGAGTACGTTAAGTGAGGTTCGTGCCATCACTATTTACTAATACTTTGACTACATGGTGAATGAAACGAAAGCAGTCCCAATATCTTACACAAAATTTTGAGTCGATGTTAGCAGATTAGATGAATTATTGATTATCAAGCCTGAAAAATTTTTATGCTATAGTGAATTACTCTGCTTGAAAACAATCGAATCAATTACTTATTACTTTCTTTCTTTTATATGTAAAAATTATCATCCACTTATTATCCCTACGAGCTGACTCATCAATGAATTTATAGTTATTTCGCTATATAATGAGCAATCCCAGCATCGTGCTTACGCCAATATTGAGATTTGACCATGACGCCAACTACCGATCAGACCACATCAGAAACCAATGCCGTGCAAGCCATCTTGCACACACTCACTGAAACTCATGATTTCGACCCGACCCAAATCAAGACTGACGCTGAAAGCTTAGAGCACTGGGGCAAAGACTGGACCAAACACTTTTCTCCTGCTGCTGCTGCCATCGTCTTTCCAAAGACTACTGAACAAGTACAAACTATCGTACTGCTTGCCAATGAGCACAACGTCGTCCTCACCCCAAGTGGTGGTCGTACTGGTCTATCTGCTGGAGCAGTCGCTGCCAATGGTGAAATCGTCGTCAGTATGGATAAAATGAACCATATCGGTCAGTTCTATCCTGCAGACCGTATGGTCGAGATTGAAGCTGGTGTCGTCACTCAGCAGTTGCAAGAATTCGCTGAGTCGAAAAACCTATACTACCCTGTCGACTTTGCCTCAGCAGGCTCTAGTCAAATCGGTGGTAATATCGGCACCAATGCGGGCGGTATCAAAGTCATTCGCTATGGCATGACCCGTCAATGGATCATGGGATTAACTGTCGTCACAGGCAAAGGTGACATCTTGCAATTGAATCGCGGTATGGTAAAGAACGCCACTGGGTATGACCTGCGCCAATTGTTCATTGGTAGTGAAGGGACACTTGGTCTCGTTACCCATGCACAGATCAAACTTGAGCGTCAGCCACAAGACTTAAACGTCATGGTACTCGGCATGGACAGCTTTAATGACGTTATGAACGTGCTCTCTGCCTTTCAAGCACAAATTGATTTGACGGCTTTTGAGTTCTTTGACGATGTGGCGATTGATAAGCTAATGGCACACGGTCAAGTACAAGAACCTTTTGAATCACGCACCAAGTTTTATACGCTATTAGAGTTTGAGGCACCATATGAGCCTATCATGGATAAAGCCATGGCCATATTTGAGCATTGTATGGAACAAGGCTGGGTTGTCGATGGTGTGATGAGCCAGAGCTTGGCACAGGCTGAAGAGCTGTGGAAACTACGCGAGTATATCTCAGAGACCATCTCAGTATTCACCCCTTATAAGAACGATGTATCAGTCCTCATCAGTCACGTACCGACCTTTATCGAAGAGATTGATGATATTGTTAGCAGCAACTATCCTGATTTTGAAGTCTGCTGGTTCGGTCATATTGGCGATGGCAACTTGCATCTTAATATTTTGAAGCCTGAAAGTATGAGTAAAGACGATTTCTTTGCTGAGTGTCAGGTTGTGAATAAATACGTATTTGAGACCGTACAAAAATATGGCGGTTCAGTATCTGCTGAGCATGGGGTTGGTATGACGAAAAAGCCTTATCTGAATTACAGCCGTAGTGAGACTGAGATTGAATACTTAAAGGAAGTGAAAAAAGTGTTTGATCCAAACAACATTATGAACCGGGGTAAGATTTTTGACATGTAATGAGCGCTTTACACGCTTATCTCAAATAAAAAGACGCTAAACCGAAAGGCTAGCGTCTTTTTTTGGCTTTATAACTTGTAAAAACATAGCTAGTAAAAACTATGACTTATAAATACAACAACATCAGCGCGACAACCAGTAATATGCTCAGGAATCCTTGAATAATCAGAAACGCCTGATGGGGTGCGGCGATATGGCGCACCATGTTACCCAATGCATTGTAAGTAATACCCGCCGCCTTAATGTGGGGCGGACTATCAAAGGTTTTAATAATTTGCAAAAACTGTTCGGTCCGATCTGACGACCAACCGTGCGGTGCAAAGGGTAAAAACGGAGACAACTGTGCGGCCTGCTTCTTGGTCGCTGGCGACCATAACCAACGTTCTAAAAACAGTAAACGCATACGCCAGTCATCAAAACTGCGTTGATCGATTAGTTGTAATAGCAATACTTCTACATTCTTATGACGACTATCAGCAAAGATACGCTTTTGTAAGGCAAATACATCTGACTTTTTGCCTTCGATACATTGCAAAAAGTGACCGTTGCCGTAGCATAGCGTACCGGTAATGCTATGCTGTTGATTGTAGTTACGTGCATGGCCTTCTACTTCATCAAAGATAGAACTACTCAAACGCGAGCCAACAGTCAACGTGCTGACATAAACCAACTGAACCAAAGATGAGTCATCTATGTCATCCCACTTGATGATTCTATTGGTATGATTAAAAGGCATAATAAAATAATCCTAAAAGCCGAAGAAAAACGGCTAAACGAAACAAGCAACACAATACTATGCCTGAGTTGAACCAAAAAATTGACTCACAAAAACGTAGCAAATATTTACTACGTGGGACTGTTATGACCGTTACAGCTTGCTATCATAACAAGCGAAATAAAAGATACTGATAGATATTATTTAGATTCTGTATTGAGATAATAAATAACAAGATAGTAGCAGATATAATGCAACGGTTTTATTCTTTAACTCTCTACATTAGTCAAAACCAGTACCAAATGTAGAGAGCAAAATAGATGAAAATATCATCATAACTTATTGTAAATATAGCAATAAATTATTGTAACGACAATATCTTCCTATTGAAATGTTTTTATTACTTTTTTTGCATAAAAACGGCATATTGATGTGCTACGACACCATTATTTGATAACACTAAACTCAATTATTATTTAAGACAGGAAAATTATGAGCAAGATGGAAAAACTAGATGACTTTCATCTCACGATTGCTGAGATTAAGAAAAAAGACTATCCACAGTTGAAAGCTTTGATGGATCGTGTCTATGTGAACTTGGGTGGTGCTTGGTCAAAGACAACCATTCATACTTTAATCGACGCTTTTCCTGAAGGTCAGATTGCCTTATTTGATCATGATCAGTTGATTGGTATCGTGTTATCTATGCGCGTTGACTATGCCAAATTTTCAAACCCGCATACCTATGACGATTTGATTGGGCAAAAAGAAATTATCAGAGACAATCCAGAAGGTGATGCCATTTATGGTTTAGATGCACTCATCGACCCTGATTATCGTGGCTACCGCCTCGGTCGTCGTCTTTATGACGCGCGCAAAGAGCTATGTCGACAGTTAAATTTCCGCGCCATTTTGGCTGGTGGACGCATACCTAACTATCATAACCACAAAGATCTCTCGCCAGGCGACTATATTGATGCTGTGGAAAGCCGTGAAATTCACGATTCAGCTTTGTCTTTCCAGCTATCCAATGGTTTTATCGTTAAACGTATTTTGACCGCTTACCTGCCAGATGATAAGCAATCAAAGGGCTTTGCTACCTTGCTTGAGTGGGCAAATATTTATTATGAGCCTAAAGACTATAAGCCTAATACTCGCAAGTCTGAAGTGCGTATCGGTGGTATTCAATGGCAAATGCGTGAGGTCGAATCACCTGAAGAGCTACTGCAACAGGTTGAGTTTTTTGTCGATATCATGGCTGACTACAACTCAGACTTTGCTTGCTTACCTGAATTTTTCAATGCACCATTGATGGGTCTATGCGAAGAAACCGATCAAAATATCGCCATTCGATTTTTGGCGGGCTATACCGAGTGGTTCAAAAATGAAATTTCGCATTTAGCCGTCAGTTATAACGTCAATGTCATTACCGGTTCGATGCCGTTACTGGACGAAGACGATACCTTATATAACGTCAGCTATCTATGCCGCCGCGATGGTACGGTTGAAGAGCAACGCAAAATTCATATTACTCCGCATGAGCGTAGCGCTTGGGTAATCGAAGGCGGCGATGAAGTTAAAGTGTTTGATACAGATGCGGGTCGTGTCGGCATCTTGGTCTGCTATGATGTTGAGTTCCCTGAGCTTGCACGTCTGATGGCACTTGAAGACATGGATATATTGTTCGTGCCTTTTTGGACTGATACCAAAAACGGCTATCTACGTGTACGTCATTGCGCACAGGCCCGTGCTATCGAAAATGAGTGCTATGTGATGATTTGTGGTTCAGTGGGTAATCTACCACAAGTCGAGAGTTTGGATATTCAGTACGCTCAGTCGTCGATCTTTTCACCGTCAGACTTTGCGTTCCCACATGATGCAATCATGGCAGAAACTACCGCCAACACTGAAATGGTATTCTTCTCTGATGTGAACTTAGACAAGCTTACCCATGTCCGTCATGAAGGCTCAGTACATAACTTAATAGATCGCCGTGATGATTTGTTCAGCTTAAAGTGGAAACGCAAGGCCAAAGTGCCCGCGAGTAAGTTAAGCGATGAAGAGCGGCTCGAAAATTCAGGTAGCGTATTGATTGGTGATCCATTACAAAATCGAGCACAAAAGCCATAATAGTTTGACATGGCACACTTATAGTAGACCTTGTGAATAAACGGCTAATTTTCAGCCGTTTATTTTTATCTATTATTTATGTAGTGACTGTATAGACAATCTTTATAAGATAGGCAGTCACGGTAAACCATCATTTGACAAAAATATGCAATCTAAAAAGTGGATGTCATGACGACTGATATTGAGCAAAAAAAAGTAAAGTCGAAGAAGCAACCGAAGCAAAAGATAATTTCAGCCATTAAGACGATAATGTTATACGGTCTCATGTTCGTTGTGATCTATAGTGTGGTCAATTGGTGGCGACAACCTGTTATGCCTGCAAATCCTCAGTTGCAACTGACCGATTACCAAGGACAAACTATCGATCTAGCAGCGATGAGTCATGAGCAACCTACACTAGTATATTTTTGGGGTACTTGGTGTTCAGTCTGTAGTTTCACATCACCTACCATCAATAAACTGGCAGCAGATCATTATCCAGTTGTCACTATTGCAGTACAGTCAGGCTCAAATCAAGAATTACGTCGCTATCTTGATCAGCATCAGTTTGACTTCACCACCATAAACGATCAACAAGGCGATATCTTCGCAGACTGGCAAGGGCAAGTCACACCATCGTATGTGGTATTAGAAAATGGTGAGATGACACAAGGGTTAACGGGTATTCAGCCATTATGGTCATTGAAACTGCGCTTATGGTTGGCGTCAATTTTTTAGCACTTGAGCCATACTTTATGTTTCAATGAATCATTATTCAGAGCGATTATAGTTATGTCTGCGCTAAGGATATAAGACTCGGATAAATGATTGATATTGGGCAAAATAGGGCTGACCTTGCACAGCTCTTTTTACCCTACCCTTTTTGTCATATAATAGCTGCCGATCTAAATATTTTTTTGAATTATTCTTACTAGCATATTTTATGTTGCAATCGTCTCGTTACCATTTATTATTGACGTAACGATTTACCGACTAATGAGCGACGATAGGTATTTATTGACATGATGGTTGATAAACCAACGATGATGAGCAATATACCTACTATTAGTAATTAAGTATTATCAACACAGCATAAACCTCAGTATTATATTGAACATCGAGCCTTGTATCCGGTTTTTAACCGACACACAAACCTACCTTTTAAAAAGATACCTTCTATGACTGATAAAAGCACTGACAAACCAAGCCAAGATTATAAAGATACGCTGAACCTTGCAGATACACCATTTGCGATGCGCGCAAACCTTGCCAAACGCGAGCCAGATTGGCTAGCTGCTTGGGAAGCGGATGACGTGTACGGTAAAATTCGTCAGGCGCGTGCTGGTGCAACTAAGTATATTTTGCACGATGGCCCTCCATACGCTAACGGTCAGATTCACTTGGGGCATGCAGTTAATAAAGTACTAAAAGACATTATCGTAAAGTCAAAAACTTTATCAGGATTTGATGCGCCTTATGTCCCTGGTTGGGACTGCCATGGTCTACCAATCGAACAAAAGGTCGAAGCCAAGGTTGGTAAAGTTGGTAAAAAGGTTTCTGCCACCGAATTCCGTGGCTTATGCCGTGAATATGCGAGTACGCAGATTGAACTGCAAAAGACAGACTTCAAGCGTCTAGGTGTGTTTGGTGATTGGGACAATCCTTATCTAACCATGAATTTCCATCAAGAAGCTAACATTGTGCGCGCCCTTGCCAAAATCTACGACAATGGTCATGTGACGCGTGGTATGAAACCAGTCAACTGGTGCTTGGACTGTAGTTCTGCTCTAGCAGAAGCAGAAGTAGAGTATCAAGATAAAGTCTCTGACGCCATCTATGTCAGCTTTGATGTGCTTGGTACGGATAAAGTAGCTGCATTGGCTGAAGTAGCGGACAATATCGCTGCTGTTATTTGGACCACCACGCCGTGGACACTGCCTGCCAACCAAGCTATCTCAGTCCATCCTGAGCATAACTATAGCGTGGTCGCGACTGACAAAGGCAACTTCTTATTAGCAGCAGATCTTGTCGAAACTGCATTGAGTGAGCTAAAACTGGATAACAATGGCATCCTAGCAACTGTATCAGGCAGCGAGCTTGAAGGTCTGCGTGCCCAGCATCCACTGATTGAAGATCGTCAAGTGCCGCTTATCTTGGGTGATCATGTAACTACCGATAGTGGTACTGGTCTGGTACATACCGCACCTGGTCACGGTTTAGACGATTATATTGTTGGTCTAAAATACAACTTGCCAGTGGAAAACCCAGTAAGTGGTACGGGTGTTTATTTAGATAGCGCGGCGGTATTTGCAGGTGAGCACATCTATAAAGCCAATCCAAAAATCATCGCTGCCTTACATGACAACGGTCATTTAGTCAGCCATACCAAAATCGAGCATAGCTATCCGCATTGCTGGCGTCATAAGTCGCCAATTATTTTCCGTGCTACCCCTCAATGGTTTATCAACATGGAAACCCAAGGCTTACGTGCTCGCGCGCTTGCTGATATTCCATCGGTAAACTGGACGCCAACGTGGGGACAAAACCGTATCGAATCAATGATGAATGGTCGTCCTGACTGGTGTATCTCACGCCAGCGTACGTGGGGCGTGCCGATTACTTTCTTTACGCACAAAGAAACAGGTCAGCTGCATCCAAACACGCTTGAGCTGATGGAAACGGCTGCACAAAAAATCAATGAGGGCGGTGTTGAAGCTTGGTTTGATGCTAGCTGTGAAGATTTCTTAGGAAAAGAGGCCGCTGACTACGACAAAGCCACTGATACTTTAGACGTTTGGTTTGACTCAGGTACGACGCATTTTGCGGTACTTGACCAACGTGAAGAATTGACCAATCCAGCTGATATGTATTTAGAAGGTTCTGACCAGCATCGCGGCTGGTTCCAGACGTCACTGCTGACTTCGGAAGCCATATATGAGCGTCCACCGTTTAAGCAAGTATTGACCCATGGTTTTGTGGTCGATGAAAACGGTCGTAAGATGAGTAAGTCACTGGGCAACATCATCACTCCGCAAGAAGAAATCAACAAAACAGGGGCGGACATGCTGCGTCTGTGGATTGCTTCAAGTGACTATCGTTATGAGATGAGCGCGGGTAAGACAGTCTTTAAGGGTGCGATCGATATGTATCGCCGTATCCGTAATACCTTACGTTTCTTGCTTGCCAATACCGATGATTTTGATCCAGCGACTGACAGCATTGATATTAATGAATTGGTTAGCCTTGATAAATTCATCATTGAGCGCGCGCAAACGGTACAAGCACAAATCATTAGCGCTTACGACGCGATGGATTTCCACCAAGTCACTCAGCACGTCACTGCGTTTTGTTCGCAAGACTTGGGTAGCTTCTACTTAGATATCATCAAGGATCGCCAGTACACCACGCAGGCAGATGGACAACCTCGTCGCTCTGCACAGACAGCTATCTACCATATCACTCATGCGCTGATTCGCTGGATTACCCCAGTCTTGTCATTCACAGCCCAAGAGGCTTGGGAAGTACTGAATCAACGTGAAGCAGACAAAGGTGGCTATGTATTCACTCAAGAGTGGTATGAGTTCCCAGCATTTGAGCTAAGTGCCATCAGCAAGGATGACTGGCAGCGCATCATGCTAGCAAAAGACATGGTGAACAAGCATATCGAAACAGCACGTGGCGAAAAAATCATCAATGCCAACTTGTCTGCCGACGTGAGCCTATACGCTGACGGTGCAATGTATGAAAGCCTAGCCAAGCTTAATGAAGAGCTACGTTTTGTACTAATTACTAGTAACGCTACATTGAAGCCAATGAATGAAGCACCTGTTGATAGCATCAAACAGACAGACGATGCGAACGCAGAAAGTACAGAAGGTGTTGTCGACTTAGTTGTACAAGTCAGCGCGGCTAACGGTACTAAATGTGTACGCTGCTGGCACATCCGTGATGACATCGGTATAGATAGCGCACATCCTGAACTATGCGCGCGCTGCGTGACCAACGTCAGTGGCGACGGTGAGGTGCGTCACTATGCCTAACCCAACAGATTCATCTGAAAGCCAGCATGACCAGCAGCCACAGGTTGAGGTTGACGACTCGCCTAAACCCGCCCATGCGACCACAGGTAGCTCAACTACGCCTAGAAGCCGCCTAACAAAAACACCAAAACTGGTAGCTAATGGTAGTCGTGCTTTTGTATGGTATGCATTGGCATTGATTGTCGTCATCATCGATCAGTGGACCAAATGGCTGGCAGAAACCAAACTGACCTTTCATGATCCAGTCCCCGTGATTGAGCCATTTCTTAATTGGACATTGGCCTACAACTACGGTGCGGCATTTAGCTTTTTAGCGGATGCTGGCGGTTGGCAAAAGTGGTTTTTTTCAGGACTGGCATTACTCATGTCGCTGTTTTTAATCATCTATTTGATTAAAGCACCTCGTAAAGCCACGTTGTTATCTTTTGGTCTAGCCTTAGTATTAGGCGGTGCGGTTGGTAATTTAATCGACCGCTTGTTGCATGGTCATGTGATTGATTTTATTCATGTGCACTATGCTGATGTTTGGCATTATCCAATTTTTAATATCGCGGATATTGGCATCTCTCTCGGCGTCTTATTGATTGTCATCGATATGCTCTTTTTGGAAAAAAAGCGTGAAATGCCACGGTCATAACCGTTGTAGCTAGAGACATTGATTCAATTTATAAATAAAAAAGGTGGGTTACGTATTCGTAACCCACCTTTTTTATCTGCTATTAATAATAACCTGTTATAAAAATATCGATATTACCAACCATAGTAGTATCTATAATACGGTTATAGCAACTCTGATAATAAATCAGTCACAGTCTCTAACCCACCACCTGCCAATAAAAACAGCAGGCCTGCCATATTAGCAACGACGGTCAAATAGTAAGTAACTCGAAATTCAGGCTTCTGTGATTTGTGACGCAGATACGTCTGAGCTAATAGCGCCCCTACCCAACCGCCAAGCGCGCTTAGTATATGCAATGTAGACTCAGGCGTACGCCAGTCACCACTTTGCGCAGCAGCTTTGTCTTTGGCATACATACCATAAGTAATAATCCCTAGCACGACGTACCAACTGACCACTAGCCAGCTCAGTTTATCTGTCACTGCTAATAAAGCTAAAACACCATAAAAAGCCAGTCCAAGAAATGAGCGTTTCTTTTGACCTGCTTCAAACTCCGCTTGATGGCTACGTTTCTGATTACGCTGACGGATTTGCTGGTTTTTTTGTGCCATTTTTTGCTGTACGAAACCAAGCTCTTGTACTTGCTTGGCTCGCCTACGCCCCTCTGCATCTTGTCCAATACTAAAGACGACTTGCTCACCGATATCAGGACGGCGCTGAGCCTTAAACTCACTCACATGAAAGAAGACCGAATCGCCCGCTTCAGTCTCAATAAAGCCAAATCCTTTATCATCCTGCCATTTTTTGACAGTGCCTTGTTGTTTATTCACCAACGACACCTCATATCTTTTAGAATTGCCAGCTATAGTACACCATCTGCGTTACATTATTGACGCTTACATCTGGTCTTAGATGGCTTATTATTTCTTACACTACAATACTGCAATTAAAAACACTGTAATCAAACGCATTATTTTCTATTCTTTTATTCTAGCAACAGATGGTTTTTTATTATGACTCAATCTCAATTTATTAATCCAAACGAAGACACGCGTATCGCTCATGGTAGCCTTGTTAAGCTGCACTTCGAAGTTTCACTAGAAAACGGTACTATCATCGATTCAACCTTTAACCGTGATGCACCTGTGTCTTTGACCGTTGGTGATGAAAGCTTGTTACCCGGTTTTGAGCAAGTACTGATGAATCTACGCGCTGGTGACACTCGTACCGCACACCTTGAGCCAGAGCAGGCATTTGGTGAGTGGAACCCTGAAAACATCCAACATTTTAGTCGTACTCAGTTTGCGCTAGTCGCTGACAATCCAGAGATTGGCATGATGGTTGAGTTCGAAGACAAAGGTAAAAACACGCTACCTGGTACGATCAGTGCCATCGATGAAGACCAAGTTGAAGTGGACTTTAACCACCCACTGGCAGGACAAGACGTACTGTTCAAAGTAAAAATCTTTAAAGTCACACCGCCTGGAGTCACAGGTATCAAATTAATGTAGCCTTTTAAAAACTAACAAAAAGTCGTTAGACATTAACTAAGATAAAAGCTTGCGACGATAAAAATTAATATCAATAAAAACAGCCAAAAGGGAGACTTATATGCAGTATCAAACGTTACCGCAACTCGACGAAAAAGTATCTAAAATCTGTTTGGGTACAATGACATGGGGACAGCAAAATACTGAGTCCGAAGCACATGAGCAAATGGACATGGCACTCAGTGAAGGTGTGAACTTTTGGGATACCGCCGAGATGTACCCGTCACCACCAGATAAAGACAAACAGGGCGATACCGAGCGCTTTATGGGTACTTGGTTTAACAAAACCAAACAGCGTGACAAAGTTATTCTCGCTAGCAAAATATCACCAATGGATTTTTTGCGTGATGGACAAACTCGCCTTAACGCCGAGCATATCAGCAGCGCCATTGATGGCAACCTTGAACGTCTGCAAACCGATTATATTGATATCTATCAGCTACACTGGCCTGAGCGTAAAACAAACTTTTTCGGTCAGCGCGGCTACACAGAAGACATGGCAACACAGTCATTAGATGATTTAACACCATTTTTAGAAACCATTCAGGCGTTGAACAATGAAATCAAAAAGGGTCGTATTCGTGCGTATGGCTTATCAAATGATACCGCCTGGGGACTCATGCGCTATCTATGGGAAGCAGATAAAAACGGCCTAATTCCACCACTTACCGTGCAAAACCCATATAGCCTATTGAACCGTTTATACGAAGTTAATATGGCAGAGATTGCTCATCGTGAAAACGTGGGTCTACTTGCTTATTCGCCGCTTGGTTTCGGTGTATTGTCTGGTAAATACCTCGATGGTAAACGTCCAACTGGCGCACGTTTGACCATGTATGATCGTTTTGGTCGTTATGTGAATGAGCAAGCCAAATCAGCCACTGAACAATATGCCAAGATAGCTGCTGATGCAGGTTTGGACATGGCGCAAATGTCATTAGCTTTTGTAAATTCTCGTCACTTTGTCACCAGTAACATCATTGGAGCAACGACGACCGAGCAACTCAAATCAAACATCGACAGTGTCAATGTGAAGCTGACAGCAGATGTCTTGGAAGCGATTGAGGCGGTACATGCACAGCAACCTAATCCATCGCCATAGTTGGTCTTTCATAGAGTTTAAATTTTGATAGAGCCTGCTGAATAAATGAGATTATGCCTGCTCTATTAAATCGGCCACAAAAAAGGGCGCAAATCGAAACGATTTGCGCCCTTTTATTGACTGCCTGAGGTTAGCTACACTAGCTCAACTTTAAGTAATCAGTCTTCAACTGGTGTGCTAAGGACTCTTGAATGTAGCTCAGCCAATCCTTCATTCATGCGTGCTTGCAATAAATTGGTCAGCTCACTTTTGTTACGACCCTCTGGATCTATAGGCGCAAGTGGCAACACATAAGCGGTCACGTTTTTGCTATCGAGCACTTTTTTCATACTTTCTTTCATCGTCAGCTTACCATAATATGGCAATGCGTCACTTAGTGTACCGTCTTTATTGACATAAGCGATGATGATCGGTCTGATAGGCACATCAGCATCTATGGCTGCTTGTAGTAATGTTCCATGAATGCGTTTTACTTTTTTACCACTAGTTGTGGTCGCCTCAGGGAAAAAAATAATCGAAAAACCTTTGGCTAAAAAATCAGCAATCTGTGCCGATACTGAGCTTGCATCACCGGAACCACGTTCAATGAAAAGCGTCCCTGCAGCATGGGCAAGTTTGCCAAATACAGGCCAGTCACCAATCTCAGCCTTGGATAAAAAGAACGCTGGGCTCACAGTACCAACGACCGGAATATCCATCCATGACACGTGATTCGATACCCACAAGCCATGGAACTGCTCTACAGGTTCCACTTCTACCACTTTTACCCCAAAAGAGCCTGCCATTTTTCGGCAAAACGTCTGGATATAACGTGGTAGGGTTTCGCGTGGTGGCTGCTTAAATGCGCCGATACGCTTTGCCGCACGTATGCCGCCGACCATGGTCGTGGTCATACCAGCAACTTGTCTGCCTCGGCTCAACTGTCGTCTGAGTGAAAAGCTTGATTTAGCTTGGCTCATCTTCGCCCTCATGATTAAATAACGGGTGTTTAATAGTCAAAAAACGAGCCCAGTATAACAAAGTTCACACACTCAGTGATAGCTTGTTCACTCAGTGTGCGCTGACTTTTATACAAACGAGTAATAAAGCAAATTTATAAAAAATTATCAGCAGCAAACGCTGTAACATAAAACCATCGCTAATTGTGCTAATACGCTTTAATATCAAGTGATAAGACCATATATAGATAATCATATGAACGCTACGTCAACACTTATTGAGCTGATAATAGCGAGACATTTACTTTATTAAATAGGTGATACTCTTTGGATTATTTTGAAAGACATGAAGGTGGCGAACGCGCCATTTTAGTACATTTAGACATCCGCCAAATTCAAGATCCTGATGATCTTAGTGAATTTGAGCTGTTGGCTGACTCAGCAGGTGCCGATCGTTTGGCACTGGTCACCGGCTCACGCTCACGTCCTGACGCCAAATACTTCGTTGGTAGCGGAAAAGCAGAAGAAATTGCAGAAATGGTACGTGAGCACGATGCCGATATCGTATTGTTTAATCACAGCTTGTCGCCGTCACAAGAGCGTAATATCGAGGCACTAGTGAAGTGCCGCGTGTTAGATCGTACTGGTTTAATTTTGGATATTTTTGCGCAGCGTGCCCGTACCTACGAAGGTAAGCTACAAGTAGAGCTGGCTCAACTTAACCACTTATCAACACGTCTAGTACGTGGTTGGACGCATTTGGAACGTCAAAAAGGTGGTATTGGTTTACGTGGACCTGGTGAAACCCAGCTTGAGACCGATCGTCGTCTACTACAGACTCGTGTCAATCAGCTAAAGAGCAAACTAGAAAAAGTTCGTCAGACCCGTGCGCAAGGCCGTGCCCGTCGTCAAAAATCAGACGTACCGACCATCTCACTGGTCGGCTATACCAACGCGGGTAAGTCTACTTTGTTCAATCGTTTGGTTGACGAAAACATCTACGCTGCTGATAAACTGTTTGCGACGCTAGACCCTACCCTACGTCGTCTAGACTGGCAAGGAGTTGGTCGTGTCGTCTTAGTCGATACGGTTGGTTTTGTCCGTCATCTGCCGCATGAGTTGGTTGAGTCTTTTCATGCAACTCTAGAAGAAACACTAGAGGCAGACTTGTTATTGCACGTCATTGATTCCTCTAGTGAAGACATGCACGAGCAGATTCAGGCGGTCAAAGAAGTATTGGCAGAAATCGATAACGACGTACCTGTGCTCAATGTTTACAATAAGATTGATTTGACTGATGAGCCTGCACATATCGGCTATGCTAGCGAAGGTCAGCCAAACCGCGTTTATGTCTCTTCTAGACAGAATTTAGGCATGGAAGAGCTAACGCTTGCCGTACAGCAGCTGCTAACAGGTAAACTGACAACGTTTGATTTGACCTTGCCGTATGATGCCGGACAGTTCAAAAACACTTTATATGAATTGGGTGTTATTGAAGAAGAAAGCTACGACGATACAGGCCGCGAATGTCTGACGGTTCGTTTGCCAAGTGATCGCTTAAGGCAGCTACTCGGTCAAGCTAACTTGAAACCCATCGATGTATTGCCGCTTGCACAAGCAACACTACTGATGCCGGTACTCGAAGAGTTTGAAAAAGTTGATGACGTTGAAGAGCCAACCATGACAGAGGCTGAAGAAAAGGCGTTTGACGAATTTGATGCCTTAAACTCAGAAACAGCTGATTCAGCAAAGTAATAGTTATTTCTAGAAAGTAAGAACTATTATGAAAGCTAGTCATTTGCGGCAATAGTTTGATGAGCATTTGATTCATACTATTGGCGTACAAATCCTTATATAGTAAGTTAAAATAGAATAGACGATATCCATTGATATCGTCTATTTTTTTTGGATATGACGAGTCATAGCGCATAGGCTTTATTAGTTGTCTCACTCTCTATATAATCGCTTGTTGTACATTCAACAAATATTGATAGATAACGTTAATAATTTGAAAGTGAAAGCTAATACCATGAGTATTTATAGCATCATTTCATCTGTTGAATTATTGATGCGATCACGTACTTTGTTTTGTACACCACCCATTCATATCTGACTTGGCCAGAATTGCTTATGAAGTCTGCTCACTCCTCCCATCTTCCACTATGGCTTGCGTTAATTCTAACATTGACCATGGTTATCGTTGTCCGAGAAACGGCCGTTATTCTCTGTCAAATGGCAGGCATCGAAAAAGCAGCCAACATCGTTGGTTTAGTTGCGATGTTTATTATCTTGATGACGTGGCGACTACTTAAGGGGCTGCCAAGCTGGCTTACGCAAGCCAGTAATACTTTACTAGTCGATAGTGGTTTTGCCTTTTTACCAGTTTCTGCTGGTGCAGGCTTGTTGCTATTCGCTCTAGGAGATGAGCTATTGGGTGTGATGATAACGATGATCGTTAGTACGCTCATACCATTGTGGGGACTAGCATTACTGGCTAATCGCTGGCTCAACCATGCTGCAAATACTGATAGTACGACTACCACTGAGCAAAAGGGACAGCCGTGAGCTGCGGAGAGATATTATGACTTTTGACAGCGTTTTTATGGCGACCCTAGCTGCAATACTATTAACCTTGGCAGCACACGTAATTGCACGTGTATTGGCACGTAAATTATCATGGTTACCGATGGTCATTACCGCACTGGTCCTAGTGCTTGTTTTCTTATTTGTACTGCAATGGGATTACAACAACTATTACAGCGCGGCAAAACCTGTATTTGACCATCTGTTAGGGTATGTAACGGTACTCTTGGCTGTGCCATTGGCGGCGATGAACTTCAAAGGTTTACCCGTTAAAAAGCTCACTTTAATCGTCGCTATTGCGAGTGTCGTTGGCGCGTTATTACCTATGTCTCTGGCTTATTTATTTTCGCTCAGTCATGAGACCTTATTGGCTTTCGCTACTCGTTCTGTGACTACGCCGATTGGCTTGAGTGTCGCAGATTTGATCAAAGCACCGTTGGCAATGGCTAACCTAATTATCATCGTCTCAGGTTTGATAGGCGGTACGGTCGCTCGCTTTTTGTTCCGTAGTGTCGACGATGACCGCGCCAAAGGTCTCGCATTGGGTTTAGCGGCGCATGCGTTTGGTACAGTAGAAGCATGGCAGATCAGTCATACAGCAGGGCGTTATGCAGCATTTGGACTCGCCGTAAATGGTTTGGTTACCGCGGTTTGGGTACCTATCTTTATCAGCGCTATCGGTATCTAGTCATAACTGAAACCATATCTAGATTACCTTCTATTATTAAGAATTTAACGATTAATAAGCTTACCTATTGTTAATTTCAGATTAAAAAAACATTCACTTATTCAAATGTCATTATGGCTTCTTAAAGAGTTGAGACACTTTATTTATCTAAGTTCGCAAGCACGAAGGGCCTACTAAAACATTAGGTTGCATGATTCAGAAAACATTGCATACTGACTCACTTAATGATAAAAGTTTGATTTTACAACTTATTTTACCAATATGATGCGTTAAAAATTCATTATATGCTATAGTAAGCGACTATTATTTTTTGCGTCTTTTGCAAATGATTTTTTATTAAACGTGATAATTGCTAAGCTGCTGCCCTCACAGTGGACTAAATAATCCTGCAAACTCAGTAACCGCTTATGCGCCTAAATCAACGTATATATAGGCAAAACAATTTGCTATTATTCGATGAAAAGTGATACCTCTATGATAAATGTTACTACTATGATGACTCGCTGTTTATCTCCCCTTATACTAAGTGCAATTACTCTTTCGAGCTTTTCTGTCACAGTTCACGCAGATAGTATGTACATCAAAAAAAGCAACGATGGTCAAATACTACTTACTAATCGCAGTGTGTCTAGTGGTAACTTCAATAAGTTTACTAAAACAGTCAAAGTCACCCATTACAAAAGCTCTAAGATGTATGACGCAAGCAACGATAGCTATGGTAGCAGTGCCGCTAGTAACAGCGGCAATCGTAACTCTTATGACAGTTATATTCGTGCTTCTGCTGAGCGTAACGGCGTTGACCCTGCCTTGATGAAAGCAATGATGCATACTGAATCAGCTTTTAATCCAAATGCACGCTCACCAGTAGGCGCACAAGGTCTTATGCAGTTGATGCCTGCCACTGCTCGCCGATTCAAAGTAAATAACCCTTGGAACCCTGCAGATAATATCGAGGGATCAGCCAAATATATTGCTTGGCTGATGCGCCGCTTTAATAACAATGTTGAATATGCTGTCGCAGGCTACAATGCGGGTGAAGGCAATGTCGATAAGTATGGTGGCATCCCTCCGTTTAAAGAAACACGTAACTATGTCCAAAGAGTAATGAGCCGTTACCATAGCTTGTATAAGAACGATACAGGACTTTTTGGTTCGAGTATTAATGCCAATAATCAAACTGGCAGCGCCAATGCGGGTAGCGGTTTACAAAATATCAGTTACGGTACCAGCAGCAATGGTAATAGTGCTAGCTATGCTAACTCAGCCTATGCTGCTCTACGCTAAGCCAGTTAGCTAACAGCCAAACATAAAAAATCCCACTAATGAATTAGTGGGATTTTTTATGTTTGGACGCTTCATATCATGATATATCACGAGTGATAAAGCCAAACTGTGAGACACAATTAAGTACTCACAGCTTAATTCAATACTACTTGATACTTACTTGTTAGCAGCCTGAGTTGCAGCAACTTCAGCAGCGAAGTCTTCTTGCTTCTTCTCAATGCCTTCACCAACTTCTAGACGTTTGAAACCAAGTACTTTTACGCCTTCAGCTTTCAGTACGTCACCAACTTTTTTGTCGTTGTCCATAACGTATGGCTGACGTAGTAAAGTAACTTCGTCTAGGTACTTACGTAGGCCACCTTCAATCATTTTTTCAACGATGTTGTCAGGCTTACCAGACTCTTTTGCTTTTGCTTCAATGATGTCTTTTTCGCGTGCTAGTACGTCAGCAGCTACGTCTTCGTCATCTACAGCAACAGGGTTGAACGCTGCAATGTGCATGGCAAGGTTTTTACCAGTGTCAGCGTCGCCACCTTCATAAGATACAACTACACCGATACGCAGACCATGACGGTATGCAGCGATGTTAGCACCTTCAAGTGTTTCAACACGGCGAACCTGGATGTTTTCACCAATTTTTTGTACTAGTGATACACGTGCCTCTTCTACAGTTTGACCATCGCCATAAGGCAATGCAGAGATAGCAGCAACGTCAGTTACGTTGTTTTCTAGTGCAAGGTTAGCAACTTTTTCTGCAAATGCAGTGAAGCTGTCATCTTTTGCAACGAAGTCAGTCTGGCAGTTAACTTCTAACAAGAATGCTTTGCCTTCGCCTTGAGCGATGATGATAGCGCCGTCAGCTGCGATGTTACCCGCTTTTTTAGCTGCTTTAGCTTGACCAGATTTACGTAGGTTATCAATGGCAACTTCAACATCACCGTTTGATTCTTCTAACGCTTTTTTACATTCCATCATGCCAAGACCAGTACGGTCACGCAATTCTTTTACCATTTTGGCAGATACTTTTACTTCTGTCATAAGAGTCACCTTAGTATAGTTATTTATAGGAGCACCATATTTCTAAGTGCTGTATTTCTATTCGATATCTTGGTATTACTTAAAATCTAGCAGACAGCTCGTTTTGAATGATTACTAATATAACCATAGATGATGTCAAATAAATAACATCTCTACAGTACAGCGATGTGACTATTGGAAACAATAATACTCGCCCAATAGCTGCTTGCTTATACATGTGGCCTTATTAATAAGGCTTTATTCAATAACAAGGCATGACGAGTAAAACTACATCATGCCTATTATGAGCTTATACGCTGTTCAAAACATTATATGGATGCTGATAGATACACTATCAAGATATCCTTACAAAGTTAAAACTTTTAAGTCAGCTACTTATTCTGCTGGAGTTGCAGCAGCTTCTTCTGCAGCTGGCGCTTCTTCAGTTGCAGCAGGTGCTTGCTCAGCTTTACCACCAGCTTGAGTTTGTGCGTATTCTTTACCAGCGATGATAGCATCAGCCATAGAAGTTACGTACAAAGTCACAGCACGGATAGCATCATCATTAGCTGGGATGATGTAGTCAACGTTGTCTGGGCTAGAGTTAGTATCAACGATACCGATAACTGGGATACCTAGGTTTTTAGCTTCTTTAATAGCGATCGCTTCGTGATCTACGTCTACAACGAAGATTGCGTCAGGTAGGCCGCCCATATCTTTGATACCGCCTAGTGAACGCTCAAGTTTTTCCATATCGCGAGTACGCTCTAACGCTTCACGCTTAGTTAGCTTAGCGAAAGTACCGTCTTCTGCTTGCTTTTCTAGCTCTTTTAGACGGTTGATTGATTGGCGTAGAGTTTTCCAGTTAGTCAACATACCACCTAACCAGCGATGGTCAACGTATGGCATACCAGCGCGAGCTGCTTGCTCACGTACGATACCGCTTGCCGCACGTTTAGTACCAACAAATAATACTTTGTTTTTCTTAGCAGCTAGGCCGTTTACGTAAGTCAACGCGTCGTTGAACGCTTTTACAGTGTGCTCTAAGTTAATGATATGGATTTTGTTACGTGCGCCAAAGATGTATGGACCCATTTTTGGGTTCCAAAAACGTGTTTGGTGACCAAAGTGAGCGCCAGCTTGTAGTAAGTCGCGCATTTCGATTTTGGTTGGATTCTTTGTAGCCATGAGAATATATCCTATTGGTTGGGTTATGCCTCCACATCACAAAAACAGCCTATTTAGCGACACGCATCTGCTACCGGTTAGTTCTCATTAGTAAAGTACTAACGGATCACAAATTAATCAAGTCGCCAAACACCCAGCAATTTTTTGCCATGATGTGTGTGTCATTGGTTAGTTTAAAAATAAGCTATCGCTAGATTAAGGCAAATGCCCAAATCTAAACTATAAAGTGAATTATAAAAATAACTGCGCTGTATTTTATCACATAACGCCTTTGAAACTCCACCAGTTTGTTAGCAGCTTATTCATAATATGAAAACAAAATAGAGCGCTAACAAAATAAAAAAAGCGACACAGTTGCATCGCTTTTTAATTATTCATTTAATTATATAAGCACCGCTTGATGCATATATTATGCAATACAAATACCAATGACTGCTTTATAACCACGCCACGTAAATGGTGTGATATAGCTTTGACGATCTTTAGGCAAATAAGAAACGCTTGGCGCACTCTCTACAATGTGCGGCGGAGAGATAATAAACTCTGAACCAAACTCTGTACGAGCATTACCTGAGATTGTGTTGGCCATTTCACCTAGCAAATCCTTCATCATTGTGATTGATGAGTCAGGCTCACCCATCACTTTGATAATTTCTCGCAACATCACGCTTGATGCACTGACATAGACACAGCCTTCTAAAGGGCCCGATATCTTAATGACGCCGCTATAATCAAAGCCAACTGCGCTTTTATTATTGTTCAAATAAGGGGTATCAATTGACACTTCCGAGCCATCGATTTGCGCAAAAAATGCATTGATCGAGCTCAAAAATACACCCAATTTTTCTACTTTAACCATAATATATTAATATCCATCTGTATTACGTGGCAGCATTAATCTTGCAAACAGACCACAATCTCGCCTACTTGAGAATGCCAAGTAATGGGGATGATGAAAGAACGCTCATCGTTGGGCAATACAATACTTTGCGGCGCACCTTTGAAGACAAATGGTACAGAGATATGGAACTCTGAGCCAAACTCTTTGCGTGCATTGCCTGCGATTGTATTAGCCACTTCCCCAGCTAGATCTACATAGTTCTCTTCACTTTTGTCAGTTTCGCCCATACTGTCTAATATCGAAGACAGCAATTCACGCGTCGCCGAAAAATATACCACACCTTTTTGCCCACCAGATATACCAATCACACCCGTATAATCATGGACTTTTGGCTGTTTATTTTCTAGTAAGTAAGGGGTGTCAGCAACAAGCTCTTCTCCACCAAACTGGTCAAAATAGTTACTAATAATACTTAAAAAAATCTGTAGCTTTTGCTCTTTCATAATGACGTCTGCTTTAGTCGATGAATGGTATTAGTCTTGCATCAGCTCATACAAAGACTCTACAAGCTCCTCTTCAGAAAAAGGCTTACATAAAAATCCGCTGGCACCTAGCGACAATGCTTCGATGCCTGTCGCTTTGTCCGACAACGCTGATACCACCAGAATGCGTACTTCAGGATCGATCTCGATGATTTTTTCGATGCATTCTAGTCCATCCATTTGTGGCATGGTTAAGTCCATGGTAATCACATTAGGACGATGGACATTGAACTTTTCAATAGCTTGAACACCGCTGGTCGCTGTCGCAACCAACATGAATTTTCCTGAATCGTATGCGCGCTGAATACGGTTCCTAATAATATTTGAATCATCAACAATCATTAACTTATGCATAATTTATCTACTACCTTTAATGAAGTGCTTGTCGTCCCTGACAATATAATTACTATTTTGATTAAGCTTTAGGCAAAGTAATGACAAACCGTGTCATCTGACCCAGCTCACTATTTACGTTAAGCTTGCCATTATGCTCTTTTACTTTAGCTTTGATAATATCAAGTCCAACACCGCGACCGCCGTCTTCATCTGCGTGCTCTTTGGTAGAGAATCCAGAAGAGAATAGCTGTTTGAGCAAGTCACCTTTGCTAAGTTGGTTGGCTTCTTCCGTACCGAAACGACCTTCTTGAATCAGTTTATTACGGATGCTGTCATAGTTGATACCTTGTCCGTCGTCTTGTACAACCAACATAAAGTTTGAACCGTTGTCTTGCACTTCCAAATCAATGATTCCAACATCAGTTTTGCCAGCAGCATGACGAGCACTTGGTGACTCGATACCATGTACTACCGCATTACGCAGCAACTGAATACTGATTTCTTTGATTGGCTTTGCAAGATGTGTTGGGATACTTATTTGGGTCAGCGTCATACTTTTTAGCTGTACTTGCTTACCTTGCCTAGCAGCAATCTCTTTTGCAAAATCATTGTAAAAAGACAATAAATCGTCATCTGTCTCACTATCTAAATCGATATCCAACCCATCATCAAAGTCAACATTACTAGCTGCATGGTCTGCTACTGGATCTTGCGTAGCGACTGGCGCTTGTACGGTTGACATTTTAGCTTCTGATGGTGCTGAGCGGTTGATACGCTCACCCAATGTGGCAATCGTATTCGATAAGCTGAGTAAATCATCCAAATGTACCGCTAACGGTAAGAAGTCATTACCAGACAACTGACCTTGGTTTTGCAACGCATGTAATTTATCTTCCGCATCAGAAGCAATCTTTGTAAAGCTATGTAGTTTCAATGCCGATGCTTCGCCTTTTAAGCTGTGCATTTCACGATAGATCGCTTTTAATTTGCCTTCAAGCTCGTATTGCGAGCTACCAGGGTTTTTCAAGATATTGTTCATTCTCTCGATATATGCTTGGGTATTATTAATAAACTCATTAATAATTTTTGGATTTACATTCAAGATAGTCGTCAACATCTCAATCTGCATATCGTTTTGCGAACGCTCTTTTTCTAGGCGCTGTTCTAAGTAGACTGCATCTGAGACATCGTTAACGTTGACCAAAATACGAGCAATGTCTTTATTGTCATAAACACGTGAGAATTTAAAATCCAAGAAGCGGTTATCAAGACTCTTGTCTTCAGACACATTGTGTAGCATCACCTTGTGTAACGGGTTGAGTGAATCCACCAGCTTTTCTTTAACACGAGGGTTATAAAGCTGCTCGATGAACTGCTGTGTGGTCTTAAGGTCTTTATCAGAGATACGACCACGCAAGACATTGGTAAAGTTCTCCCCTGCCAAGCTATCAGAGCCGATGATATTGTTAAGCGCTCGAGAATGCTGTTGACCAATATTTAAGTCTTTATCAAGTAGGAAAAGACCCGTATTTACCGTTTGCATAATCTCTTGCGTTTCCTGACGAGCAGCAAATGCTTCAGCATCCGTCTCACGTAAACGACGTACAAAGAAAAATACGAAGATCAAGAAATAGGTAAAGATAGCGGCAACGCCAAGTACCTGGATAAGACGAATGGTGGTCGCTTGACGCTTTGTTTCTTCATAAACTTCATTAGTCAGCTCATCAAGCGCATCGTTCATACTCAAGCTAGACGTTTTTGCCTGTTCATATGCTAATGCTAGCTCGTCTGAAGAATCAATCCGAATATTACCAGCACCTTCAAGGTAGTTTGTAATTAGTGGTTTTAGCTCACTCCAATCTTGCTGCGCTCTTTCTAAGGCTGCCAATTCAGTTGATGTTTTGATATTTGGAATTTTATGAACATTTCCAGCATCGTCAATGTACTCTGAACCCTCACGCATACTAGAAAGTAATTGATCAATACCTTGAGTATTATTGTCTAGTCTTTCTCTTACGCGCTTTTGGTGAGGAGAATTGATGTGTTCACCAATACTACCTTGTAAATCGAACAAATCTTTGATGATAGCTTGAGCATTGTTAGCTGTTTTATTAGATATATTTACCAGTGTGGTGTTGCGTTCCAAGACACTTGAAGTATAAAACGTAAATGCAAGCAGTATCCCAATCAATGCCAAGAAGGCAGCAATCGACAAGATCAAGCCACGATAACGCGAGTTACCGTTTTGAGTTGACATAGTCATAGCATAGTCCTTTCAATGTATAGATAAATTTATGTTTATGGTTGTTTAAAAATAATACGTTCCATAACTACTACGCTTAGGGTTACTGCAATATTTTCTGTTGCTGTAAAGATACTTCTGTCAAATCTGTACCAAACCATTTAGTCGTTAATTTTGCGTAAGTACCGTCTTCTTTTAACCCTTTTAACCCTGCATTCACTTTTTTAAGTAAGTCAGGCTGAGCTTTATCAACTAGAAATACTTTACGAGCACCGTCTGCTCTAATGCTTTCATAGTCAAAATATTTTGGTTGCAGGCTAGGTAGGTCATTTAATGTATAACGGAGTACACCAGAATCATCTACAACAGCATCGACTTTATCTTGTGCCATTGCCTCTACCGCTGCAAACGTAGTCGGATACTGCTCTAAAGAACCTAGTTGATATTTACCTTGTGCGAAATATTCATAAGGTTCTGAACTAGTCAATACACCTACTCTTAAAGTGCCCAAATCATTTAATGACTTAATATTTAATGAGTCGTCTAAATATACGAGGCTAGTAGGAAGAGGAGCATAAGCATCTGAAAGCAGGTATTTTCTAGCACGCTCACTGCTGTAAGTAAGACCCGCTGCTACCATATCTCGACTCTTATTATCCAAGTTATCAAACAATCCTTCCCAAGGATCGTTGTAAACTTCAACTTTGAAACCTTGATTCTCGCCAATGTGTTGCATCAGTTCTATATCAAAGCCTGTTACATTTCCATATTCATCTTTAAATTCATAAGGAGCATAATTGGCTTCAGTACCGACCTTTATAGTTGGCGCTGTATCAGGTAGCTTACTTACAAGATGATCTGTGTTTTCTGTTACTGAGCTACCAGTCGAACTAACGCTTTCTTGGGTAGAAGAATTACCACAACCAAATATGCCAACGCTCAACAAAATCGGTAACGCTCGATATAACTGCATCATAATCTATCCTTGAAACTTAACGTTGTTTTACATTTTAATGAATAACAATCTAGCAAGGTTAAGAAATGTCTATACATACAACGCTTACAGAAAGTTACGCAAGATAGTACTTGCCTAATTTTACGATTGCAATGGTTATGTTTGGCTATTATCTCCAATTAGTTGTATTTTTTAGCGATACATAAGTGTTCATCATGTAAGGTATTTATAAAACTCGGATTTTCTCTGAATGAGAATATTGAGCCCATAAAAAAACACTCGTACGTTAAATACGTACGAGTGTTTTTTTAGAATGAATTTTATTTAAAAAAGTATTTTTTACTCTGCATCGTCTAAATTTAGATTACGATCTATCTGCCAAATTAAGAAAGAACCTATGCTCATTAGTGAAAACATGGCGATACCGACCTTGAGAACTGGGTTAACTGGAAACAGGTTCAATAATAAGCCGCCAAAGATACCAACTGAGAACATCAGCGAGCCTTGCAATGCGCTTGCCATACCAGCACGGCGTTTTTGAAAAGCGAGTGCAATTGCAGAAGCATTAGGCTGGGTCAAACCCAGTCCTGCGATACAAAAGAAAATACAAGCCAATACCAGTGGTAGCCAAGCATCAGTACCTAGAGTTAGGCCAATCACAAATAGCACACCTGCAGAAATGACCTGCATCATCGCCCCAAATCGTAGAATACTTAATATACGAAAGCGATTAGTAAGCCATTGGTTTAGCTGAGTCAAACCTACAAAGCCCGCTGCATTCATTCCAAATAACCAACCAAAATGTGTCGCTGAAACGCCATAAGTATCCATAATCAGCTCGGAAGCAGAGCTAATATAGACAAACATCGCGCCCATCAATAAGCCACCGCCAATTGCTGGATAGTTAAAAGTTGGGTCTTTTAGTAAATCCCAATACTGACTAAGCACTTCCCTTGCAGGACGTACATTACGGTTTTCTTCAGTCAAAGTCTCAAAGAAGAAAAACTTAGTAAGCAGTAAGTTTAGAACGCCAAATGCGGCTAAAAACCAGAAGATAGAATGCCAATCAAAAAATTGTAAGAATAGCGCGCCAAGCGATGGTGCCAGTATGGGTGCTAAACCCATCACTAAAATCATAATGGAAAAAGCTTTTGCCGTTTGTCTGGCAGTAAGACGATCTCGAATCGCGGCACGAGTAACTACTGCGCCAACGCACGCGCCCAATGCTTGCAAGGTACGGCCTGCAAAAAGTACGTACTCATTATCTGTGGTCGCACAAAGGATGGAGGCGATAACATATAGCGTCATACCTATATATAACGGTTTGACACGGCCGACACGATCACTAAAGGGTCCGTAAAATAGCTGCCCAAATACCAACCCCAAAAAGTATGCAGGAACAGAGTTGGCCATAAAGGCTGTTGAAACATCAAAATCATCTGCCATTGATGGCAGTGCTGGCAGATACATATCAATCGATAATGGTCCTACCGCAACCATCAGCCCAAGCATCATAATCCATGCGACAGGCAAATCGGCAGAGCGCACTCGCTCAGAAGTGATAGGTTTGTTTGGAAGGGAAGGTTTTGAAGCAGACATATTTAAACCGTTTTATATAGTGGCTATTATTTTTAATATTTTATTTTTCGACGTTTAATTGCTTTTAGATGTTGTTAGGCAAGCTTTAGTCATTTTACTGACTTATTTAGTAGTCAAAAGAATACTTTTAACAACAATAGTGCATCTTTACCCACATCGGTGCAAGCAGACAATGCTATATCGTGCTATCTGCTTGCATTTCAATGGCTATAGGATATTGGCGAAACAACCGCTCACAATTAAAACTCGATAATAAAAATGATCAAAACATGTCTGGTATTTTTAGGTAGTAATTTCCCTTTATTCAAATCAGGACAGCACTAACAAAGTTACTAGTAAAAAAATTTAGCTGAATTGACGTTTACCAAATAAGGTACTGGCTTGCTTTGCTTTTCTGAGAGCAAGTTTACGATTGCGACTAAGCATCATTTTAAGCTGCCATGCCTTTTCTTTATATAAAGTCTTAACAGGCTGATCGTACATCGCATTTATCACGCGTTTGCTTGCCAGCACCGCATCAGGAGAGCGTTCTGCAAATTCAGCAGCCAGCTTCTGGGCTTGTTCAAGAGGTGATTCACTACAGTGGCTAATCAAACCTAACTCTTTGCCTTCATTAGCATCGATGATACGGGCGCTCATGGCGAGCTCTTTTAGAGTATCTTCTCGTAGAACCCCAAACGCCGATTGTGTCAGCCCCATGTCTGGCACTAAGCCCCACTTAGCTTCCATAATAGATAGCTGACAGTTAGGGTTGCTGATACGTACATCACAAGCCAGTGCTAGCTGTAGTCCAGCGCCGATACAATATCCTTCCAATACCGCTATGACGGGAACTGGCAGATCACGCCATACCAAGCACACCCTTTGGAATGCACTTTGCCATGGCTTAATCAACTCCCAAAGCGCAAACGCCGTATTTTTTGGATGATTTAAATCTCCTAAATCAATACCTGCACAAAACGTCTCCTCTGCCCCATTTAGAATGACTGCGCGTACGGTTCTGTCTTTGCTGATACGACCTGCCAACTTAATCAGCTCATTGATTACCTGAAAACTCATGGCGTTTTTTTTATGGGGACGATTTAAGGTAACCGTCAATATATTGTCTGTGATACTAACTTGTAAGGTCTCATACTGATAACTTGCAATCGCGTTCATAACAATCCTTATTAATGAATAAAATAAATATGATACTTATATTCATAATATTAGCAGGCTTGTCTTTATTGTACCGTAGTAATAACTGACTCCCACGATACTATAATCAGTTTTATATACATTAGGTACAGGTGGTCTAGCTAGTAGCAATAAGTGAATTTAACGAAATCAATTATCAGCTTTTGTACTTCTATAATTCTGGCTATGTTGCTTTAGCCTCACGTTATATCATCTTCCATGTCATATCATTCTCGCTCAAGCGATGATAATTAAGCTGCGGATAAGAAGATAAATCTACCTTTTGTAGATTATCTAGTGCCGTTAATAATGCCTCATAATACGGCTCAATCATTGCAAACTGCACAGGCGTTGTATGCTGTACATTCAGCAGGCACTTATCTTCTAAATCTTGGCTAGCTTGACGCAGTTGCGGTACACCTGTATATCGACTACCACCCAATATGCGATGGGCAATTTGTGCCAGCATGTTGCGGTCATGAGTTGCCCATGCCTGAATGAGGGCTTGCTTTTCATCATTGATAGTATCGATCATCATGATAATAAGCTTGGCCGCCAACTCAGGTTTGTTCGCTGAACGAGTGAGCGCGTCTTGCCAATCTAAAATGTTTGAGGTATCGCTTTTGCTAATATTATTGTGACCAAGATCATTATTAATTTGCCCCTGTAGAGTCGAATTAGCGTTAACGGTCCTATCTTGAGGGCTTCTGTCTTGAATGCTTGGGTCTTGAAAATTATCGATAGACTCTGTCGGTGCTTGTAATAATGGCGATTGACCTTGTTTCTGTAGGCGTAAGCTCTCGTAGCGCGGCGGAATATCACGTGCGGCATCTCGTCTATAACCTTCACGAGGCTGACTATCGCGCAAATAGTCGTCACGGATTTTTTTCAAGGATAGTGGTCGGGTAATTTTTGGCTCACCACCCAAAGAAGCCTTATTGTAGTCGCCCTCTTCTTCTCTGATCATTGGATAGGTAGCTGTTGAAGTACCTGCAAATACATCTGAACTATTTTGAGTCTTTTGACTGTCTACACTGTTAGAGAGCAAATCGTTCGATAAGTCATTGTCATTGATTGAGTAACCGCGTAGCGAATCAATAGTAGGTAGTTCAGCTTCTGATGAGTCAGTGTTCTGTACATGAGCATCTTCTAAATTAGTGCCCTGTGGATCAGAATGCTGTAAGCCAAAATTCTGGAAATCTGTATCAGACAACCCTGTCAGTTGTGGTGTGGCACTTTTACGACCTAGCCATTTCTGTAGCACTTGCAATAATTGAGGTTGGCTAATAGGTTTGCCAACATAGTCGTTGATACCACTGGCTATGAGTTTGTCTCGTTCATCTGCCAACCCATGAGCTGTCAGAGCAATAATAGGAATACGACTATCCGCATTTTCAATACTTCGAATTTGCTTAGCTGCCTCATGACCTGACATACGCGGCATTTGAATGTCCATAAATATCAAGTCAATATTATCTTTGTCTTGAGTAGCTGCCTTGTCGTCAGCGCTCGTGTCCTCATGATAGAACGCACTATTTGTTTTCTTATTTATCTCATCACGTGTTTCCGCTTTAGAGAGTTGCGTTTTACTCGATAGGCTCTGCTTATCACTCTTCACAGCTTTGAGGTTCTTGGTTTGTTGTTTACTGACAATCTCGATAGCATCAAACCCACTGCTTGCAGTAACTACCTGAATACCAAGCTCGCTCAACAGAGCATCTAGCACTAGTAAATTGGGCAGATGGTCATCAACTGCAAGTACAGTAACTCCTTTCCAACGTGGCTCCTGCATGGTCTGCGGCGTACTGCGGCTTTGAGTATCAAGCATCGCATACAGTTGTCTTTTGTCTAACGGCTCATACAGTATATTGGCATGATAGCGGTTAAGGAGCGCTTGATCGGCCGCCACTTGATAGCCAAATACGGCAAGCTTACCTTGATAATGCAGACGAATTTGCTTGAGGAGCGCCATCATATCGTCTTGTGTGTCATCATCAACGATGACCCAATCCCAATAGTTCCCATGCTCTTTTAATGATTCCAGTACACCTGGTAATGAGTTAGCTTGAGTCAGCTTAATCGGCAAATACTGTAAACTGGCCTTGAGTACCTGTATCGAAGCGGTATGATTGATCCAAACCAACACATTAAATTCATCAGTCTCGCTTGCCAGTGGCGCTAATACTGGCAACTCAATTGTCTGTCCTGTAGCTGCCTCTAACACATCGACATGCGCTGGCATGCGAAACCAAAACGTTGCGCCTTGATTGGCAATGTTCTCTTGGGCATTATCGTGAAACCCGATATCACCGCCCATCAAGCGCGTTAGCTGCTTAGAGATAACCAGACCCAATCCTGTGCCACCATACTGACGCGTAATAGATGGATCACCTTGGCTAAAGCTCTGGAACAGCATTTTTTGATCTGCAACTGAAATGCCCTTTCCGCTATCTTGCACGCTAATCATCAGATAATTATCACGGTGGTCATCTAAGCTCACACGCACTACTACATCACCACTATCTGTGAACTTAATGGCATTACCAACAATATTGGTCAATACTTGTTTAAGACGTAGTGCATCACCGTTGATACGCATTGGCACATCATTGTAAAACAGTACCGCCATGCGTAAACCTTTCTCTGCAGAAACAGGAGATAGCATATCGACCACATCATAAATAGTGTCATAAAGGTCAAACTCATGGCGATCTAATACCAGCTTACCTGCCTCAATCTTAGAAAAATCTAGGACATCATTTACCAAAGCAAGCAAGTGTGCTGAAGATTTACGTATGGTCTGTACATATAAGTCCTGCTCAGGATTGAGCTCACCGTGACGTGCCAGCAAATTAATAAAGCCATCGATACTATTCAATGGTGTGCGCAGCTCATGACTGATATTGGCCAAAAATGCAGACTTTGCTTGGCTGGTTGAGATGGCTGCATCACGCGCATTACGAATAGAGATGTTTTGCATTTCCATCTCATCAAATGCCAGACGTAAATCATCCTCGGTCTGCTCTGCATGGTCTTTGAGCTCTTGAAAGCTTCTATGCAAGCGGCGCAACGTTCTGACTAAATCCTGCTGCAATAAATTCAACTCACCATCTGACTCCACTGGTACAGGTTGGTATAAATTATCAACATGGGTACGCTGTAGTTGCAAACGAAGCTCATAAATTGGGGCGATCCAACGTTTCGAATAGATATTTAAGCTCAGTAGTAGAATCAAAATAGTAAATAAACCAGTAATTACCAAGGCCATCGCAATACGGTAGCGTGCAATATAGAGCGGTTCATTATCCATATCGACGAGTAACCACAAAGTCTGTCCTTCAAACTCTCCCAAAACACTGCCATATGCAGTACCAATAGAGGTTTGCTTTTGTGATAAGAAGCTTTCTTTGGTATCAATGGATGGCCACGATTCCTCTAGTCCGTAGCCAACTGCGGTTAGCACCTGATTATTTTCGTCAATGATAGCAATGCGCTGTACATGCTGCTCAGACTGCATGCGACCCAGTTTATCCTGGATATCCTCAAGCTTCGTTATGACAGTCTGAGGCGCATCGCCTATATAAATTTCACTAGTGACCTGCTTACGCTCTTGCTCTAACAATTCAGGAATCAGTTCAGCTATGACAGGCGTGTAGCGAATTAGTACAGCCTCAGCTAAAACTTCTTGCTCTGAATTACTGGCACGCATGGTTTCATAAAAAACCAAAATACCGCCGACCGCAGCCAACACACAGATGGGCAAAAACACAAGTATGACCAGTTGACCATAAGCACTACTGGTATCGAAACGTTTTTTATATGCCATGCTAGGTCTACTCTCTACTAAAGTTTTTGCCGTGAATTTTCATGATAATGTTAGTTTTCATAGTACGTGCAGCGTGTCGTATTAAAGTATCTGGGCAAGGCGCTACTATTAATAAAATCACTTAGTATCAATAAGGTTATCAGTTTTGACGAGACAGCTAGTATACAGCTCAAGATTATCTTAACAGGATTCTATCAGTTCTGGTCAAGCATTCCGTATGATGAACAACGTGACAAACAGAGTGCCAATTAATCTGTATCAAATAGAAGATGCCTTTGAGCGAAAATCATTACTATTGCAACCCTCAACGCAACATTGATATTGACCTGATACAGTGACTATTAATCCTTGATGCGATAAGCGCAGCTGAAAACAAAATGATATAATAAAGCCACTTTTTATTTACCACAATATATCGCTCATAGTCATAACATATGAGAGTGCACTCTACTGCCTTTCGTTTTTAGCTCGCTTATCATCTGATATCCTATATACAAAGCGACTGTCTAAAACTATGATCAAACAATAAAAACAGCGCTTCCATCAAAAACAAGCCATTAAAAACATATTTAAAAAATAGAAAAGGATACTTTATGTCCACTACGGCCATGTCGAATGCTAATTTTACTACTCAAACCACCACTCTCGCTGATTGTGTCGGTCAAACACCGTTGGTGGAGCTTCAACGTCTGCCTGAGCAAGAACACATCGCCAATGGCGCCACAGTATTAGCTAAACTTGAAGGTAATAACCCAGCAGGTTCTGTAAAAGATCGTCCTGCTTTTAATATGATTTATCAAGCAGAACAACGCGGTGATATCAAGCCTGGCGATATGTTGATTGAAGCCACTAGTGGTAATACTGGTATTGCCTTGGCCATGGTCGCTGCGATGCGTGGCTATCCAATAACGTTGCTGATGCCAACCAACTCTACCCAAGAGCGTAAAGACGCCATGATTGCTTATGGTGCAACGCTGATTGAAGTAGACGAAGGTATAGAAGCCGCGCGTGATTTGGCCATGCAGATGCAAGCAGATGGCAAAGGGGTGGTATTGGACCAATTCAATAACCCTGATAACAGCCAAGCACATTACCTGACTACAGGTCCTGAGCTATGGGCACAAACTGAAGGTAAAATTACGCATTTTATTAGCTCAATGGGCACAACAGGTACGATTACAGGCGTGTCACGCTATCTAAAAGAACAAAATCCAGACGTCAAAATTATTGGTCTACAGCCTGACGAAGAAGCCTCTATTGCTGGTATTCGCCGTTGGCCTGCTGCTTATATGCCAGGCATTTTTGACGCAGATTTGATCGATGGAATGATGGATATCGATCAGCGTATTGCTGAGGTTTATATGCGTAAACTAGCAAAAACTGAAGGTATTTTTGCTGGGGTCTCTTCAGGTGCAGCTGCATGGGCAGCAACCCAAGTCGCGAAAGAAAATCCTAATGCTGTTATAGCCTTTATTGTTTGCGATCGCGGAGATCGTTATTTATCAACGGGTTTATATAATGTTGACGACAGCAATACGGATAACGGCGCAGAAATTAATTAATATATAAAAACGCCGCTTAGTATTGTTAATTCAAAAAATGCAAAGCATCACTGTTCAGGTCTAAACGTAATACTTCAAGCAAGGTTAATGTTGTTATTCTTTTATAATGGATTAACCATAAGCTCGTAAATAGTCAGGATTATCTATGTCACAAGCGCTACCATCCGATCCTATATTGGTTTTTGATATCGAGACTGTCGCCGATGTCGATGCAGCACGCCGTATCTATCCGCAATTGTCTGATCTCAATGATACAGATGCGTCAAGCGCGCTGACAGCCATACGTACGCAAGAGGCTGGGCATGATTTTATGCGCCTTCCACTGCAGCGTATCGTCTGTATCTCAGCGTTATACATAAAGGATGGTAAGTTATCTCTGTTTTCCTTGACTGCTGATAAATTTAGTGAAAAAGAAATCCTAGCCAAATTCTTTAGAGCGTTTAACGACCTTGAGACACTACCACAACTTATTAGTTGGAATGGCTCAGGCTTTGACATACCTGTACTGATATATCGTGCCATGCAGTATGATTTGTCAGCACCATGGCTGTTCGAAGAAGGCGAACGTATCAAAAACATGCGCTTCGATAATTATGTAAATCGCTTCCATACACGTCATCTGGATCTGATGGATCGGTTTAGTCAGTACGGTGCTAGTCGCCGCGAAGCCATGGATATTGTCGCAAGTTTATATGGATTACCTGGTAAAACTGACGTAGATGGTAGCATGGTTGGTTCGCTTGTCAATACAGGTGACTGGCAGACCCTATCTATATACTGTGAGTCTGATGTTATGAACACTTGGCTTATTTATTTGCGCTGGTTACGTTTAACAGGGCAGTTATCTTCACAGGATTTTGATGGTTGGCAGCAGCAGAGCTATGACTATCTGGCAAAATATACCCAGACTGACGGTAGCCCAAGGCATCACGAATTTATCGCTGACTGGTCATCGGCACCAGAATTATAGAGATCGCATTATTAGTCGTTTTATTTCCCTCTTCTAGTTATTTATTATTAAGGCAGGTTTATGCAACCCACCGATTCAAAAACATCTACAGCATCTGACATGGCAGCGCAAAACAGTAATACTCAAACGGATGAAGCTCAAACAAAAGATACCCAAACGATTGTCATTCCGCCTAGTAAGAAAAAATCTAAGCCATCTTCAAAGACACGTCGTCGTCTAAAAGATGCAGAGCCACTTCCATTTAATGTTGATGGCTTATCACATGATGGTCGCGGTGTTGCTGTGTATGGTAATGGTTTTGATGTTGCTGAAGGTCATGCCGAAGACAAGCACGGCAAAAAAATCTTTGTCAGCTTTGCCCTACCAGGTGAAAGCGCTCTAGTAAAAATAACTAACAGTCGTGCTAGCTTCGAAGAAGGCGATGCCATTAGTATCACCGCCAATCCGAACCCTGAACGCGCTGTACCACCCTGCCCGCACTTCGGTACTTGCGGCGGTTGTAACTTGCAGCACTGGCAGCCAGATGGACAGATAAACTTTAAACAGTCTGTACTGGCTGAAATGCTAATGCATCAAGCCAACGCGAAGCCTGACAATTGGCTCGCTCCTGTGGTTGGTGATCGTCTTGGTTATCGTACCAAAGCGCGTTTGGGCGTGCGTTATGTTGTCAAAAAAGAAACAGCGCTTGTCGGCTTCCGTGAGCGTTCAAGCAACTTCTTAGCAGAGCTAAATGAATGTCATATCCTAGATCCACGTATTGGGTTCGAGATTGAAAATCTAAAGAAGCTTATTAGCACTTTGGAGAGCCGTGACAAAATTGCTCAGCTTGAGCTTGCAATGGGTGAGCAACTGCCAGAGCTACCCGACGGCAATCAGCCAGTTGCACTCATCGTACGTAATTTAGAACCATTATCAGACGCTGATATAGACAAACTAAAAGTGTTTTTTGCGGCGCGTAATTGGCAGCTTTATCTGCAGTCTAAAGGCGTTGATAGCATCCAACGTATCGCTTTGACAGACGCTGATGATTTGAGCGAGCAATTCGGGCGTTTGTATTATCAATTGCCAGAGTATGATTTGACTTTTGAATTTATCCCTACTGACTTTACTCAAGTCAATCTATCGGTCAACCGCCAGATGACCAAGCTTGCCTGTGACTTGTTAGACCTAAAAGCAGGAGAACGCGTACTGGATCTATTCAGTGGTTTAGGGAACTTTAGTTTGCCAATAGCGCGCCTCGTTGGCGAGACAGGCTCAGTAGTCGGTGTCGAAGGCAGTGAAGCCATGACCGAACGCGCGGCTGACAATGCTCGTCGCAATGGTATTAGCAATACTGAATTTTATAGTCAAGATTTGACACAGGACTGTACTGACAAGCCATGGGCCAACCAAGGCTTTGATGCGTTATTGATTGATCCACCACGTTCTGGTGCTTGGGAGATTATGCAGTATTTGCCAAAATTTAATGCTGAGCGCATTGTCTATGTCTCTTGTAATCCAGCGACCCTTGCTCGTGATACAAAAGCACTACTAGAACAAGGTTATCGATTGACGCATGCTGGCGTTATGGACATGTTCTGCCATACAGGTCATGTTGAATCTATCGCACGTTTCGAAAAAGTAGCGGTTTAACCTTTCAGTATTCAAAAATGATTAATAGTTGAATCTGATTAAAGAAATAATTAAGCGTTATTACAATTACTTAAGACGACTCAAAGCTCTGATAATTTTGTGCTGATAAATAGTCATTATTTAATTTAATTGACCACAACCGTACATAGGCTAGCTTGATTTGTCACTTTAAAATGAGATAATAGCAAACAATCTTTCTATGTTTATGATGATGTTTCCAATCGCTACATAGTAAGTATTTGCACTCATAGCTTTGTATATTTTACGCGCGTTTTATGACTGCTGAAAATAATGTTTTTAGCAGTTGTATCGGTTTATACCTGACACTTTATCGATCGTTAATTAAAAGTGTATGCATAGTAAATGAGGTTGTAATCAATTCAAACTAGCTAAGAGGAGTCGGTTGTGGTAAAAATTCGTGAAGGATTACCGCTGGTGGATGGACAGACCACACAGGCCGATAGTGCAACACTTGCGGCGCAACTGGTGGCGAGCCAACGCTCTCACCAGTCAGCTAACAGCTATGCCCAAATTCCTCTCGATATCAAATACCAGTTGGCAACCCATAAGCTACATACTACTTTTGATCGCTCAGCCGCACACACTTATCACTTGCATGATCCTCAAACTGAAGACGAGTATTTGGACGATACCAATGCGTCATCAAACGAAGAGCCTGAGGCAGTCGACTTGGACCAAGCCAATATCGACGTACCTACTTGGTTAGATAATGTGGCCCAGCGTATTGGACAAGAATCAGTACCCAACCTAAGTGCAGCTTGCGAGTTCATCCGCAGTCATATGAATACCAGTGAATCTGAGCGTTCAGGCGCTTATGTTACAGGTATTGGTATGACCGATATTTTGACCTATCTTTATCAAGATGAAGATGCACTAGTCGCTGCGATGCTATATCGTAGTGCACGCAAATCAATCATTAGTCTTGCTGATGTTGAAAAAAACTTTGGGCCAGATATTTTAAAACTTATTAAAGATACTCTTGCGATGGGTAAGCTTTCGGAGATTATCGAGAGTAATAAACGCTTAGAAGATCACTTCGTCAATAATCAACGTGATCAGCTATCAAATATTTATAGTATGCTCATCTCTGTGACTAATGATGTGCGCGTGGTACTTATAAAACTGGCTGAACGTACTTTTGCCATGCGTGAATTGACTTTTTCTAGTCAAGAGCGTCAAACGCGTGTCGCACGTGAAGTCATGACTATTTATGCGCCTTTAGCGCATCGACTGGGCATAGCACAGTTGAAATGGGAACTTGAAGACCTAGCTTTTCGCTATCTTGCCCCTGACCGCTACAAAGAAATTGCAAAGCTGCTGTCAGAGAAACGTAGCGAACGTGAGTCCTATATTCAGCGTGTACAAGACAAATTAAATGAGTCATTAACAGATGCCAGTATCGAAGGCGAAGTATCTGGACGCGTCAAACATATATACTCTATTTATCGAAAAATGAAGCTTAAAGGTTTATCTTTCGATCAGCTTTATGACATTCGTGCTTTGCGCATCTTGGTTAATAGCCCTTCTGACTGCTATCACGTCTTAGGCCTAGTACATGGTTTATGGCGTTATATTCCTGAACAGTTTGATGATTACATCACTAACCCTAAGTCAAACGGTTACCGCTCTCTACATACTGCTGTAATCGCTGAAAATAAATCACTTGAAGTTCAGATTCGTACTCATGAGATGCACTTTGAGGCTGAGCTTGGTATGTGTGCGCACGTCAATTACAAAGAAGGCTTAAAGAACAAAAAAGACAATTACCTGAATCAAAGAATCAGCTCATTACGCCAATTACTGTCTATTAATAATGAAACACGTAATCAGCTACGCTCACCTTCCTTAACAGATGACGAACTCGATGATACGGAGCTCGATGAAGAGGAGCAACTCGTTGACTTTGATGAGCTGGAACGCATTTATATCTTTAGTCGTGATGGTGATATTATCGAACTGCCGAAAGGCGCAACTGTTCTGGATTTTGCCTACTATGTCCATACTCAAGTTGGTAACCGTGCACAAGCAGCTCGCGTCAATCAGCGCTATGTCCCACTGACCTATCAGCTAAAAACAGGTGAGCAAGTTGAGATTACCACCAAAGCATCGCGCGAGCCTAATCGTGATTGGTTGGTGGCTTCGTTAGGTTATATTCATACCAATCGTGCTCGTTCAAAACTGCGTCAATGGTTCAATAAGCAAGACCGTGATAAAAATATTGAAATAGGTCGCCAAATGCTTAGCAAAGAGCTTGAGCGCCTATCTGTCCATCCTAACAGTATTGATCTGAACGACTACATTCAGCATTTTCATGTCAATACGACCGATGATATTATCGTGGGTTTAGTGACAGGTGATATTGGTCTCAATCAGCTGACCAGTCATATTTCCCGTCAGCTACATCTAGAACCTGAGATACCACCAGAAAATTTTGCACCTCATGTAGACAACAAAGATACAGGGAAGCTCGATGCGTACAAAATACATATCGATGGTTTAGATAATATCGAAATTAATCTAGCAGGCTGTTGTCACCCTGTACACGGCGAACCAATTGCTGGATACATCACTTTATCTCGTGGCGTCAGTGTTCATAATCGCGGCTGCCCAGAGTATCTACGTCTGGTCGAACGTGATCCTGAGCGTAAGATAGAAGCCGCGTGGCAAGTCCAAACTGGTCGTTATCAGCCCGTAGATATTCATGTTGAAGCATACGATAGACGCGGGTTGCTGCGTGATTTGACACAGATAATTGATAAAGAAAACGTTAACATTCGCCAAGTCCAAACGCTAAGTAATGACGACAATATTGCTTTTTTAAAGTTTCATATTGAAGTTTCAGGGCTGGCGCATTTGTCTAAACTGTTAGCAAAGTTAGAACAACAGCACGGCATTTTACACGCACGCCGTGCAGTCGTGTAAATGAAACCTTAAGCCAGTAGTTGTTTATTCCATAATAAAGTTGTCAAAAAACACTATGCCTGAATTACCTGAAGTAGAAACCACTAAAGCCAGTCTTGACCCATTATTGGGGCAACAGGTAGTTAATATTAAAGTATTCCAACCGAAGCTGCGATGGATGATGCCTGATAACTTAGACTCTTTGATTAACCACACATTGGATAGTGTCGAACGCCGAGCAAAATATTTGATTCTCAACTTTTTGCCAGCAGTAGCCCAAAATAACTCTACAGTTTCGGCTAATTTAGTTGAACCACGTCAGCTTCTTGTTCACTTAGGAATGTCAGGTAGCTTACAGCAGCATAGCAACGATACTGATAAGCGTAAACATGATCATTTAGTTATTGTTTTTAATGATGCGGATGGTACAAAATCTCAATTACACTACTACGATCCAAGACGTTTTGGCTCAGTATTATGGTATGAAGATTACGGTCATAAACTACTAGACCATCTAGGTCCTGAACCACTTTCAAAAGATTTTACCGCAGATTATCTGTACAGCCTGATCCAACGTATAGATTTGCCCAGTCAAGATAGTAATGGGATATTGTCAGATAATACTAAAAAAAATAAGCGGCAGAAGCCTATCATCCGAGCTATCAAGTCGGTCATCATGGAACAAGAAGTCGTAGTTGGTGTTGGCAATATCTATGCAACTGAAAGCCTGTATCTATCTGGTATCCACCCTGCCACTCCTGCCAATCAACTTTCATACGATCAGATTGTTTTCTTAGTTAATCATATTAAAGATATTTTAAAGAAAGCGATAGAATTGGGTGGGTCAACACTACGAGATTTTACAGTAGCGAGTGGACAGACTGGTTATTTTCAGCAAACTTTAAATGTGTATGGTAGAAAAGGAGAAAACTGTCTACAATGTAGCACGACGCTAGAAAACATCAAGCTTACTGGTAGAGCCAGTGTTTATTGTCCAAGCTGTCAGCCAGTAAAATAGATTAGTAATTATAATTAGTTTAATTATAATCTATCTCATTTAGATGAAGTTAATCTATGTCTCGAACATTTGCCAGTAAATAGTTGATATGTATTCAAAACTATAATCATATTATTCCCGTTTTTATTGCTTATTGGCGTACATCTTGCTTTAATAGTGCTAGCGCTTACATAAATAGTGCATATTGTTTATTTTTCTGTAATATTCAGCATACCTATCGTCGCCGCAAGATTCCTGTGTGAAGATCGCAGCAGCCATTAATTATATTATTATGAGTTTCAGGATATCGTTATGACCGTCAAAGCAAAAACTCAACGCACAGTTAAGCAAAGGTTTTTTACTGCAATGGCAACTTTAGGATTAGTAACTGCTACTATCCAGCCTACTTTTGCAGCTATAGAAATTGATGAGACTGATTTCGGACCTTCATACGAAACGATGGTAGTCGATACAGTTGTCGGTAAACCACTCCAGCTTGCAAATGCTGTGGTTGGAACAGCAGCTTATATCGTAAGTTTACCTTTCTCGCTGATTGGTCGCAATGCAGATCAAGCACAACAAAAGCTGTTTGTTGAACCATGGGATGCTATGGGACGCTGTTTAGGTTGTACCGTTGCAGAAGATAACTATTACAAGTCACAAGTTGTTGATAAGAATGTGGTACGTATCGTTGTTGATCAACCATCAGAAATTTTGATTAACACTAATGATTATGTAGTGGTCACGCCATAGACTATTATTTTTGACCGTTTTCTCAACAAGTTAATAAATATCAGTTTATGAGCAGACATAAAAAAGGCTAACTTTACGTTAGCCTTTTTTGTTGCTTCATTTTAGTATCACTAAAACATTAAGCACCTTTTTTACCACGACCATGACGCTTACGCTCACTTTCAGTTAAATAGCGTTTACGAATACGTACTGCTTTTGGTGTTACTTCGACTAGCTCATCGTCTTGAATGAATTCAAGCGCTTGCTCAAGAGTGAATTTCACTGCCGGCGTCAATGTCAAAGCTTCATCAGTACCACTAGCACGTACGTTGGTTAGCTGCTTAGCAGTTGTTGGGTTGACAGTCATATCGTCGTTACGAGAGTTAAGACCAACAATCATACCTTCATACACTTCAAGCTGTGGCTCAGCAAATAACTTACCACGTTTCTGTAGGTTAAACAGAGCAAAGCCTAGGCAAGTACCGTTCGCCATAGAAATCAATACACCGTTAGAACGACCACCAACATCACCGATCTTCTGCGGACCATAATGTGAGAAGCTTGATGTCATAATACCGCTACCTGAAGTCAGGGTTAAGAACTCAGAACGGAAACCGATCAAGCCACGCGCTGGTATCGTCGCTTCAATACGCATACGACCCTTACCATCAAGTTCCATGTTAGTCATTTCGCCTTTGCGTAGACCAACTTGCTCCATGATAGAACCTTGATGCTCTTCTTCAATATCGAAGACAACATTTTCATACGGCTCTTGTAGTTTACCATCAACTTCTTTTACGATAACCTCTGGGCCTGATACGCCCATCTCGAAACCTTCGCGGCGCATGTTTTCGATAAGTACTGATAGATGAAGCTCACCACGACCTGATACTTTGAATTTATCAGGAGACTCTGTGTCTTCTACACGCAATGCCACATTATGAATCAACTCACGCTCAAGACGCTCACGGATATTACGCGAGGTTACAAACTTACCATCACGACCAGCGAACGGTGAATTGTTTACTTGGAAATTCATCGAAACAGTTGGCTGATCAACCGTTAGCGGTGGTAGTGCTTCAACATTGTTAGGATCACAAATAGTATCTGAGATGTTTAATGCATCAATACCTGTGATACAAACAATATCACCTGCTTGTGCATCTTCAACATCAATACGATCAAGACCATGGTAACCCATGATTTTCAAAATACGACCGTTACGTGTCTTACCATGCTTATCAATGATGGTTACAGGCGTATTAAGTTTAACTTTACCACGTTGAATACGGCCAACACCGATAACACCAACAAAACTATTATAATCAAGACTTGAAATTTGCATACGGAACGGAGCATCAGCATCCACCTGTGGAGGCTGCACAACATCAACAATAGTTTTGAACAATGGCGTCATATCATCAGCCAAATCATCTGCTTCTAAACCCGCAATACCATTCAATGCTGACGCATAAACAACTGGAAAATCAAGCTGCTCATCGTTTGCACCAAGATTATCAAACAAATCAAAAATTTGATCCATTACCCAGTCAGGACGTGAGCCAGGACGGTCAATTTTGTTGATAACAACGATCGGCTTTAGACCTTGTTCAAATGCTTTTTGTGTCACAAAACGAGTCTGAGGCATTGGACCATCAACAGCGTCAACAACCAAAAGTACGCAGTCAACCATAGACATTACACGCTCAACTTCGCCACCGAAATCGGCGTGACCTGGAGTGTCAACAATGTTGATACGGTATTCAGTATCTGAAGACTGATCCGTCCAGCGGATAGCAGTGTTTTTAGCCAAAATGGTAATACCACGTTCTTGCTCAATATCACCTGAGTCCATTGCACGCTCAGCAATGTTTGCACGGTCGCCAAAAGTACCAGACTGATGTAATAACTTATCAACCAAAGTTGTCTTACCGTGGTCAACGTGGGCAATAATCGCAATGTTACGCAGGTGTTTGATATCGTTCGCCATATAAAATGCTCGTTTCGTCTTAAAAAAATGCAGTAGCAGTAAGCGCTGCTGAATAAATTTTTATCATCAATCAGATAGATATTGAATCTAAGATGACGCAAAAAACAATGCTATCAAATAAAAATTTCAATACAATCAAATATCTATACTGACGAATTCATCATACAGATAGCTATGCTAATGTACAAACTGTTAACTTACAGGTTGTTTGGGTGGCTAGTATAACATTATTGATTCATAAATTTATGTAATAACTCACTTTTCTCAATACATAAATAAAAAAAAGCCACCCATTGGGCGGCTTTTTTTGTAACTAAATATTTAACTATACAGTTATTTGGCTAATACTTACTGAACAACCATATCTTTAGTTTGTTCAACAGTCATTGTTTTGTCACCAGTGATGATGGCGTAAACACGACGGTTCATAGCACGACCTTCTTCGGTGTTGTTATCAGCGATTGGTTGGTCATAACCGTAACCAACAGTTGATAGACGGTTTGGAGCGATACCGAATTCGTTAGTTAGCATAGATTTGACAGCAACGGCACGAGCTTCAGATAGACGTTGGTTATAACGTGCTGAAGGACCAGTCTTAGAAGCATGACCTTCTACGCGAGCTGTAGAGTTAGGATACTCACGCATCTTCTCTGCTACTTTAGCGATTTCTGGCTTATACTGGTTTTTGATAGCTGATTTATCGTTATCAAAGAATACACGTAGTTCCATTTTCAGTTCATCAGTAATATCTACTGGTACTGGGCAACCGCGCTCATCAACTACCACGTTCATTGGAGTGCCTGGGCATGCATCGATGCTATCAGGTACGCCGTCACCGTCAGAATCAAGATCAGCTTCAACAATAACTACTGGAGTATTGTCAACTACTGGCTCTTGCATAGGTGGTACTGCTACTGTAGGTGCTAGATGGCCACCTAGTACTACTTCTAGGCCGGCCAATGCCATGCCTTCCCACCAGTTGTTGTCAAAGTTGTGAATCGCACGAGCTTCACCACGTAGGCTTAGCGCGTCATTGATGCGATACATAGCACCTAGACCTAGGTTACCGATAGTGTCTTTAGAGTTTGATACTTCAGTACCAGCAGCAACTACTTCACCGTCAGAATTAGTATATTGTTCTTGGTTTTCTACTTTGATTTTAGATTGACCAGCACCTACTAATACGTATGGCTTAAGTGCGTTGTCAGTATAACCAGTGAACTCTTCAGTACCGATCAAGAAGTTACCCGAAATCATTTCTTGTTCGATGTCAAAGCGGTTAACGCCTGCATCAGCTGAATCTTCAGAAGCTTCACCGTTTGCATCAGATACGCCATACTCTACTTGGAACTGAGTAGAAGGAGTAAGTTCGATACCTAGAGCTGCACCAGTATATAAGCTGCTTTCTTTTGCTACGCCACCATTGCTGTTACCACGGCTACCATCACCGATAACGTTGCCGTTAGCGTCTACATATAGGTCTTTACCAGTAGTAAGAACTTCACGCTGCTTGTCAGATGTATCACTGAATTCTTCAGTCATGTGATAACCAAGTAACAATGGGCTAATAGTAACACCGGCATTAGCTGCCATCGGTGCAGCCGCTACAGCAACAAGGGCTAGAGCTATTTTATTCAATTTCATGGACTTCCTCCAAAGGATAATTTTAGTGATGCATCAAGCAAAACCGATTTCAAGACGTACTAAGATAAACATCTCTTACGCATTTTAAGTTACAAAGCAAAACCAATTAAGGAGTAGCTTAGCGATTATTAATTCAGTTTACAACTTTTTTCGTTAACCAGCTACACATTATTACACGATAATGTTGTAACTAAAACACAATAAACATTCTAAGTTACCCAGAACTAACACACCTTACGCTTTTTATCTTTTGTATGTCAGTTTGTGATAGGTGAATAGTCTATTGATAGCTATTTTCTTGAAGCATTTTATTACAATTAGAACTTTTTCTCTATTACTAATGTTGTTCTTTCACTAATTGAAACATTTTTTGACAGTCGCTATATATTCCATATATATTGTAAGAAACCAATTTTCTTCTGAAAATCAATCAATTAGCAATTACATTTGTTTTATATACAGTTAAATGAGAGAAAACAGAAAAAGTTTAGACAATTGGTGCGTTCTAAAGATAGTTAACACAAGGATGTGTGAAATGTTGTTTTATTTGAACGACAGACAGCTATAGGATGTAGCGCTTTATGAACTTATTTAATCAGATACTGGCCAGTTGCAAAAGAATAGTCACGTTTATTCTTTACATGTTTATTCTTAGAAAAGGTAGGTATAGAGTTGAGAAGTTTTTGGCCATTGCATATAGGTTACTCAATGAACTATTCAAGTTAGTCGATTATAGGAGATCATCCCTTCAGAATAATAATATTTTAAGTATTAAACAATCAAATGGCTTCACTCTCGTTGAGCTGGTTGTGACGACCGTGGTATTAGGAGTTACCGCAGCTATTGCGGTGCCAAGTATCTTAACGCACTTAGCGCGTATGGAAGCGCAACGTGTCAAGCATCAGTTAGAGAACACCTTATCATTGGCGAGAGCCGAAAGTTATATAAGTCGACAAGATGTCTTAGTTTGCTTATCGAATGACGCAAAGCAATGTCATAGGAATAGTGATAAAACGCTTTTGTTATTTGTAGATAAAAATAACAATAAGCATTTTGATTCTCAAGTGGACATTTTATTAACTCAGCAATCCTTAAACCTAAGATATAGTACAGTGAAGTTAAGAGTTGGCGGTAGGCGTCACTATACTAAATTTTGGGGTGATAGTGGTAGACCGCGAGGGCACTTCGGCCATATAAAATACTGCCCTACCTCTTCTTATAACAAGTCAATGTATCAAATCTCTTTTAACCAATCAGGCATCGTCAAACATAAACTTAACGTAGACCATCCTACGAAATGTAATGGGTAATAGATGCCATACACGTAAACCTACTTATACATGGCCTCTTTCATCATTATCACTGCGCTCTCTAGTCCTACAAATACAGCGTCTGCAATAAGTGCATGACCGATATTTAATTCATATATACCATCAATTTTTGCAATGGCATTAACATTGTCACACGTTAAACCATGACCTGCGTTAATAAGCAATTTATCATCTAGGCTCTGTGCTGTAGCTACTGCTTGTTCAATTCTTTTAAGTTCAGCCAACTGTACATCATTATCATTTGCTAATCCTGCTTCGGCATAAGCACCGGTATGCAACTCTATCGCGTCCGCATTACACTCAACGGCAGCTGCAATCTGCTTGTCATCAGGATCAATAAACAAAGAAACCTTAATATTAGAGTCTTGCAGTTTATGAACATATTCTTTTAGAAACGTGACTTGCCCTGCAACATCAAGACCACCTTCTGTCGTTAACTCTGCACGCTTTTCAGGTACTAAACATACCCAAAAAGGTTTAACTTCGCAGGCAATTGTGAGCATCTCATCCGTCGCCGCCATCTCTAGATTCATTCTCGTCGACAACTGCCCTGCCATTTCATAAACATCTGCATCTTGTATATGACGACGGTCTTCACGTAAATGTATAGTAATACCATCTGCCCCTGCCTTTTCGCACAATAATGCAGCAGCCAATGGACTTGGATAATTCACACCGCGCGCTTGACGCAATGTTGCTACGTGATCAATATTCACGCCTAACAAAGGTTTTTTTGAATTGTTTTCAGATGAGGTAGATACAGAGATACTCATAAAAAATCCTTTGGGCAATTAAGCCTAGCTTATATAGTTGATATTAAGATAATAGTTGAGACTGAAACTATTGATAACGCTGCTGCTGCTGCCATAATAGACGGCTTTGTAGGGGCTGATAATCAAGTAAATGGTCAATAAGATGTCGATGCAGTTTTGACCAATGATTCAGCGTCTGCTCAGTAATACCTAAGCGTGCCATTTCTATAATATCTGCACCCTTAAAAACAGTCTGTCCAGAATCACTGGCTAAATGCTCAGACTCTTCATTATGTACTAGTACAGGGAGCAGGCCTACATCCGGTAAAAAACGGTAAATACAATCAGATTCGATGGGGTCTTCAACGCTGTCATGCATTAACGTTAAGGTAAATCCTAACTCGGTAAATAAATGCTGCTCAAACTGACGTAGACAAAGACGAAGCTCATTATTGCTCAGAGGTTGCTTGAGTTGTTGTAGACTGATTTGATAATGCTGCCACAATACTGGCATTGGATCTTCAGTAGGTAACAGCCGCCACAATATCTCATTTATATATAGTGCGGCATACTGATGTTGACCGCTAATATTAGCGTAAGGCGCTGCTTCCAATATAGTAGGTATACTGTCTTTTTGAACGCTGTCTTTTTGAACACGGTCAGTTTGAGCCGTATCTTGCGAAGCAATATTAATTTGACTAAATGTTTTTAGATCGCGTTTGCCAGTAGCAAAAAGCTGTAACGGCATAAACAGTGGAGCGCCTTTTTTCCCAACACCATGTATCACGCCATGTTGTTGAGAAAAAAGATAATACAAAGCGCGTTTTTCCTGATAAGGACGCTGATGCAATAAATACCCGACGAGCGCTTCATTACGCATTTTTTATTACCTAAATATAGTAAAGGCAGACAGTGCTTTTGAAGCGTTCGTTCTTAACCGCTATCAATAGCCCAAACTGGTCAATGCACGCTCGTCATCAGACCAACCACGTTTCACTTTGACCCATAGTGTTAACATAATTTTTTTACCAAACAACTGCTCCATATCTTTACGAGCATCCATACCAACTTGTTTGATACGCTGGCCCTTGTCACCGATAACGATGGCTTTTTGACCACCACGTTCAACATAGATAGTCGCATCGATGAAAGTACAAGCTTTGCGTGGACGCCCTGTTTTTGGATCAGTATGTGCCGGTTCGTCTTTAAACTCATCAATCTGTACCGTTAAATCATATGGCACTTCATCACCCGCACTACGCATGATTTTTTCGCGAATGATTTCACTGGCTAAAAAACGCTCAGAGCGATCAGTGATTTGTTCTGTGTCATAAATAGGCGCAGCAACTGGTAAATGTGAGGCAATCACTTCTTGCAGACGATCTAAGTTTTGGTTTTTGAGTGCAGATACGGGAACGATATCAGCAAAATCGAAACTATCGTTGAAAGTTTCAATAAGCGGTAACACGCTGCCTTTATCTTTTAAGGTATCTGATTTATTGATAACCAATACAACCGTTAAATCGGTCTCGCCAAGCTTTTGCAAGGTTAATAGGTCATCATCACGCCATTGATCTGAGTCAACGACAAACAACACTAAGTCAACATCTACTAATGCTGATACCGCCGCCTTATTCATACGTTCGTTAATAGCACGCACTTCGTTATGATGAATACCTGGTGTATCGACAAACACAGCTTGCATTTCATGGTTTGACAAAATGCCATGAATACGATGACGGGTAGTTTGTGGTTTGCGTGAAGTGATAGAGAGTTTTTGACCTAATAAGTGATTCATCAAAGTTGACTTGCCCACATTTGGACGTCCAACAATAGCGACGTAACCTGCTCTAAAATCATCAGCCATACGAGTATTGCCACTTGGGGCAAAAAACTCTTCAATTGCCATATCATTATCTACTGCGACATCTGCTGCATCAGTGGCTTTGATAGTATTTTGGCTTGAGTCCATATCTGTATTTTCACCCAAGTTTTGAGTGCTATCTTCATTGTTTGATGGCAAATCAGTATGATTGCTCATAAGTTAATCCTATAGGGTTTGTGACTAGCCGAACAGTCTTGGATGCTAAATTTATTTAGCATTCATTAGAAAAGGGCTAGAAACATTTAAAGTTTTGAAATAAATAATATGTGAGGTAGTTTTGATACGTGTTTGCCAAATGTAAGCTCATTTAAACCGTTACTCTGAAACCAAAATGCATTAATAGACATCAGCTATACACGTTTTTTGGCTGATCCTGGCAGTTTGTGTAGTTGGTTGATCATAAGCTCTGCTGCTTTTTGTTCAGCGATACGGCGGCTTTCACCGGATTCAGTAATATCAGGGCAGTTATTAATATTAACATGGCAGCGCACGACGAAAATTTGATGCGGTGCGTTACCACGCGTTTCCATAAGCTCGTAGTTGGGTAAGTCAAACTGCTTAGATTGTAGCCACTCTTGCAGCCGACTTTTCGCATCTTTCAGCGCTTTTTGGTCATTGACATTATCAATCAGATCACCATACCAAGAAAGAACACAATTACGAGTAATGTCCATATCTTGACTATCTAAATAGATAGCACCAATCAGAGACTCTACAGCATCCGCCAGTATAGAGGCGCGATTACGACCACCACCTTTTCGCTCACCTACCCCTAATATCAGATGATTAGACAGCTCTAAGTTTTGGGCAATAATAACCAATGACTCTTGGCGTACCAATGTCGCACGCATACGCGTTAATCGACCTTCGTTTTGGCTAGGATAGCGATGATATAACGCTTCACCCACAATCATCCCTAAAAGGGCGTCACCTAGAAACTCTAGACGCTCATAGTTCTTTTTACTATCGAACGAGCGATGCGTTAGTGCAAGTTTAGGAAGACCTAAGTTATCGAACTCATAGCCTAACTTACGCGTTAATACGGCTAATCGCTGAATAAATTCTGAGCTAACAACAGGCGTATCAATAGACGTACTATTTTTTCGGGAAGTAGGAACCGCTTGGGAATGGTGCGAAGTTGGTTTCATGCGTGGTTTATGGTTATCCCTTCTGCTTGACAGATTTGATTTAATAATATTGTTTAATATATTTTATGAAATAATGAAAGCGATACGTCGTACTATTATAGCTTACTCTGCTGTTGCCATTTCGATGTTACCTTCGAAACGGTTAACAATATCGACATTGCTAAAAAAGTTGTTAGTTACTGCATATTCTTTATAAATAGCCAATCGGCCTGTTTTTTTATCCGTAAAAGTAAACACATCTTCTGCTTTGGTATCATAGTCAGCATTAATAGATAACTGTTTATTGACACGTTCGACAAATTGCTTAGCTGTCTCGTTGTTATTATTAGCTTCTTTTAGCTGTGCACTTAATACCTTGGTCAGTTGATAGTCACCAATTTGAGCCGGTACGATAGCTACTATCAATTTAGTCGCAATACCCAAAAGCATAATAATGAGAACAATATTTGTCACACTGGCGCCACGCTGCATAGCCAAACCAGATAATTGCTGCATTACGATATCCTTCTAAAGATAAATGACTATGTTGAATAAGCCTCTAAATAACAAATAGCTATTTATTAGGTAGCAACGATATTAGCATAAAACCATTATTGATGAATCAACTGATGAATAATCTTAATTGATAGCACCATTACGTTCAAAGGTAGGTAGATTTAAGCCAGGTGGTTTATGCATCCAGATATAGACTGCTTTACCCGCTAGGTTTTCATCAGGAACAAAACCCCAAAACCTACCATCAGCGCTACGATCACGGTTGTCACCCATCACAAAATACTGACCTTCTGGCACGTTAATACGCCATTCCGTACCCTCTGATTCGACCACCTCTGGTGACTGTTGCTGCAAAAATGGGGCGTATTGCGAGCTGTTCATACCGTCTAGGTAACGTACGAGATGCTTGTTGTTACCTTGTATTTCTTCAAAATATTGTGCCGTGTCTTCTTCCTGCTGACCCATTGCAGAAGCACTCTCTTCTGTCAGTACTTGACCTGGGGCAACCTGTCCTGGTAAATATAGCTGCGAAGTCAATTCAGCATTTGCCGCAAAGTCTACAGACTTAGTCTCAACAGGCACATCGTTAATAGAAAGTGTACCTTGGTTATAACTTACCGTGTCGCCAGGCAGTCCAATAACACGTTTAATATAATAAATGCTCGGGTTTTCAGGATAGCGAAACACTGCCACATCACCATGCTCAGGCTCACCAGTATCTAGCACCTTATTATAAGTTAGCGGCAGACGCACGCCGTAAGCATACTTATTGACGGCAATAAAGTCGCCCGTATATAACGTCGGCACCATAGAGGATGATGGGATATTAAATGGCTCAATCAAAAATGAGCGTACTATTAATACCACTGCTAGCACAGGGAAAAAGTCATAAGCCCAGCGAACTAGTAAGCCTTCTTGACCTCGACCACGAGTCTTGCGCTGTTTAAGCGCTAGCTTGTCTAACAGCCAAACAATTCCTAGAACTATAGTTAACGGCACTAAAATTAAATTGAAATCAAAATCCATACCAAATTGCCTATTAACGAGCGGCTTATCTAACATCTTTATGATAAGACTCACTACATTTGACTGTTATCTACAATGACTATCTTAGAGTCCAATAATTAGCTATCAACTTGCAACACGGCTAAGAAGGCTTCCTGTGGGATTTCCACATTACCTACTTGCTTCATGCGCTTTTTACCTGCTTTTTGCTTAGACAGTAGTTTTTTCTTACGTGATACATCGCCACCATAGCATTTCGCTAGTACATCTTTACGCATGGCTTTTACCGTACTACGACCAATAATTTGACTACCGATAGCCGCTTGGATGGCAACATCAAACATCTGACGTGGAATCAATTCTTTCATCTTCGTGACCAGTGCATTACCACGATAACGTGCTTGGGTTTCGTGCACAATCATCGCTAAGGCATCAACTTTGTCACCATTGATTAGTACATCGACTCTTACTAATTTATCAGCTTGATAACGCTCGAAGTTATAGTCAAGCGATGCAAAACCTCGTGAAACTGACTTCAGGCGATCAAAGAAATCCATGACCACCTCGCCCATTGGGATATCAAATATCAGCTGTACTTGTCGACCCATAAAGCGCATATCAACTTGAACGCCGCGACGCTCAATACACATTGTCATTACATTACCTAGGTACTCTTGCGGTACTAGGATTTGACAACGGGCAATTGGCTCACGGAACTCTTCAATATTGTTTGGCTCAGGTAGATGTGATGGGTTATCTACATAGATCACATCGCCATTCTTTTTCTCAATTTCATAGATAACTGAGGGTGCCGTAGTAATCAAATCCAGATCATATTCGCGCTCTAAACGCTCTTGAATAATCTCCATATGCAGCATACCTAAGAAGCCACAACGAAAACCGAAACCAAGCGCATCTGACGTATCTGGCTCAAAAAACAGCGAAGCATCATTGATTTGCAGCTTTTGCAAAGCTTCACGGAATTTTTCAAAATCATTGGCATCAACAGGGAACATACCTGAATAAACTTGAGGAGTGATCTGTTTAAAACCTGGAATACGATCAACATCAGGCGTTTTAGAATGAGTAATGGTATCGCCCACTGGTGCGCCAGCAATGTCTTTAATACCAGCAATAATAAAGCCCACTTCACCAGCTTCTAAAATACCTGTATCGACAGGCTTGGGTGTAAATACACCGATAGAGCTTACTGGGTGTGCTTCTTTGGTCGATTTAATATAAATTTTATCGCCCTTTCTTACCGTCCCTTGACGTACACGCACCAATGAAACCACGCCCAGATAGCTATCAAACCATGAGTCAATAATTAAAGCTTGCAACGGTGCGTCACGTTCACCAGTTGGTGCTGGAATAAACTCGACCAAAGCCTCTAGCAGCTTATCGACACCTAGGCCAGACTTAGCTGATACACGCGGTGCGTCAACGGCATCAATACCAATGATATCTTCAATTTCTTGAATAACACGCTCTGGTTCTACTTGTGGTAAGTCAATTTTATTAAGTACGGCCATTACTTCTAGGCCTTCATCTACTGCCGTATAACAGTTTGCTACTGACTGTGCTTCCACACCTTGAGCAGCGTCAACAACCAATAGCGCGCCTTCGCATGCTGCTAAAGAACGTGATACTTCGTAAGAAAAATCAACGTGGCCAGGCGTATCAATGAAATTAAGCTGATAACGCTCACCGTTTGGGTGGTCATAGAACAGTGTTACTGACTGTGCTTTGATAGTGATACCACGCTCACGCTCAATATCCATTGAGTCGAGCACCTGCGCCTGCATCTCGCGATCTTGCAAGGCACCGCACATTTGAATAAAACGATCGGCAAGCGTCGACTTACCATGATCAATGTGGGCAATGATTGAAAAGTTACGAATATTGGCTAATGCAGTCACAAAGCGCCTACTAAATTAAAGGTGATAGAATAATAAAACTTAAAAATAAATACTGTCAGATGCAATAGATAATGTACTTGTACTTTGTTGAAAGTTAACAGCTATAACCAGCCAATTCGGCTATTACTGCTGTCTGAAATCCATAGCCAAGCACATTAGCTCTTATGCAAAGACATAAAAGAGTATTCTAGCAGTTTTCCACTGCAAAGTAAGGCGATTTTGTTAGAAGAGATGTGACTTGCAGATGAAATAGTAAGCTAAAAAAGTAAAAGCAAGAAGTAGCACGCTCGTTGTACCTCACTTATTTCTGTAGAGACCATTTTAATTATCACAAAATAGCTACTATGAACCTCTATAAAGAAAACAAGCAGCTATGTTTAATTGGTTCAAGAAATATTTACATCTGTTGTTTCACTGCCAGTTTGATACAGATATTTATACATCCACGGCGATTTGCCATAAAAAGCGCCATTTATCTGAGTCTGCTCTATTAGATATTCACGAAACCTTAAATAAAACTCGTTGTCTGGGCTCTTAGGCTGCTGCCAAAATTCATCAAGCGGCTTTTGATCTGTTAGCTTAGGAATATCATAAATTGCGCGACCCATCACCTTAGTCGGTTTCTTATGATAGACCGACTGCAAGCCTGTCGTACTATTAATCGTCACCATACCAATACTGTACTTCATCAATGTTGGCAGGTGCATATCACAACCATAGAAAACACGATGAGACACTTGATAACGTTCAGCTAGGCTAGCTACCAGCTCCCGATAGTCTCTATGACCCCGATCTAGTGGATGATGCTTAAACACGAGTAACTGTTTTTGTTTAGCGAACTTTGCAAAGCTTGCGATAGACTCATCAATGAACTGTACCACATCACGATAATCACTATGATGCGTAATCTGTGAGTCGTTATGCACTTGCAAGCTGATCAAGAAGTAGTTATTACTTTCTTGCTTGGTCAGCCTCTTCTGCAAGTGTTTATCTGGTAGATATCCTCGAATTTTCCGCCACGGTGCCTTCAACCAGGCAATCGCTTCTTGCCAAGCAGTCATACCTCGATAGTGCGAATAATGGGGATAGCGATTTTTATAAACCCAAGTAATAATGTAATAGGCGATGGCGGCGATACTTAAGCGATAAAATCGATTGTGCGTGTACAAAGGCTGATCATTGGCTTTCTTAAGTGCTTTAATCTCGGCAGTGTTTAGACGTGAATAACCGTTAATCCCATGTTCTTGTAAGGTAATATAATCAGGACGCAAATACCCTTCTTCAAAGACAAAGAATGAAACACCCAACCTTTCACTAATACATGCCGCTTGGGTATGATGTGGTCGACAATCACCAAAGCATACAATCGCATCAATATCATGCTCTTGGATAAATACCTGCAACCAAGAAGAAAATTGCGCTAATGTATTGGTATATTCGTAAGTATTATCGTGATGATAAAAAAAGGCATCGCCCGCATTGAAATTGATTTTGCTCACTTTAATGTCTTGTGTTTGCAAGAATGACGAAAAGCGATTAAAAAACCCACCCATTTTCCCTTGTAGTAGCAAGACATGACGATGAGTAAGCAAGTGAGACATCGAAGCTGCCATAGTACTGGACTACCATTAAATGAAAAAGTAAGAGATAAAAATGAGAAAGGTCGTGCAGTCATGCGAAGATACGTAACGTAAAAATGATTATACCGAAAATGCACCTATTTGTCGCAATGCAATTATATGGCGCTCTTCTGATAAATTAGCGAGATATTTTGCGTAGTTGCTGTTGCCATCGATGACGCTGTTGCATAAAGCGTATGGTCGCATGACGTCTCAACTTTGTAGATAAAGACAAAGTCTTAGCTGAATTGTTTGAAGTATGAGTTATTTCGGGCTCTGACTTCTCATTTCTCTCAAGCAAATGTAAATCTTTTGGAGGGTATAAATAATCGATCACTTGCTCTACTTGTGCTAATCCATAGCCATCAGGTAAGCGATACAACGGGTAGCATATAAGCGCGCCATATATTAGCTGTTCAAGAGACAAAGGTATATCTCGTTCACGCCTTTTTAGATAGTTGGCTTTAGGTAATAACTTCTCATCAATATCTGTGGTCAACCCCCAACCTGCATAAAATGGCAGACCATAACAGGTAACGTCCAGTCCACGTAGCAATGCTTCAAAACCAGTCAGTGAGCTGATCGTATGAACCTCATCCACCCATTCTAAGCAATCAGGCATCGCCGTATCATAGGCTACTGCTTGAACTAGTTGTAGATGGGATTCTGATACCTTACCTGCTCGCAATCCTGCCTCAACATCAGGATGCGGTTTATAAATCAAATAGGCATCTGGGTTATCTTCTCGTACACGTTCAATCAAACCACTATTTGTCTTTATTGTGGAGCCGCAGTATTGTACTGATAAATCATCCTCTACCTGACCGATAACAAGAACGCGGCGTCTCCCAGATATTTTGGCATCCTGCATCCACGAATTATTTTGGATGCTAGCAATATCTATATCCATCCCAACATTGTATTTACTTACCCGCTGAGTAAGTAGTTTATCCTGCAATTTTTTTACGCGAAGACGCTGTTCAGAACTCAGTGGTGGACAATTTTGCAGCAATATTTCTAAATCTGAAGGCTGAGTCGCATCGTAATAAATACCTTGTTTGTCTATCACAACAGACAGTGGTGCCAGTAAAGTAGCGCCTAGACCGTTTGATCGGATAAACCCATCTTCCATACAATAAATAGCTGGTATATCCAAGCTTTGCTCAGCAAGTTTACCCTGTAGCTTTTTTTGTACTTGCTGACGTTTGGCCAAACCCCATACCAATAAAGGCTGTTGAAAATTGACACGGAAATGGTCTGGGTGTAACAAGTTTTTTAGACGCGGTTTTGGTTTAATAAATAATGTCGTACGTGGTAAGTCGGTGAAAGCTCTTACAAACGGTAGCTTCCAACGGCTAAATTCATATACCGTCAAATCGCCTTCAAGGTGCCCTTGCCAACGCCGATTGGTCACCAACCACTCAATGGCTGCATCTATGTCACAAGCTTGTTTCGTTGCCGGATCTACATAACGACTATAATCAATATAAGCACTATAAAATAATGCTTCCAGTGTCGTTTGAAGTGTCTTATGCGACGTTATAGGAAACAGTGCTGAGTTCGATAAGTTCCTATTGCTTATGAATATCTCAGCTGATGCTAAACGACGTTTTTGAACTGTTTTAAGTAGGTTTTTAGGTGCATTAGTGTCATCAGTTAATCCCCATCCACTATACCAACTGACCCCAAAGCAATGTACTCTTTTGCCTAACATCAATGCTTCAAAGCCCATATGTGAACTGACGGTATAGACATCGCCTACTTGTTTAAGCAGCTCAATAGGATTTAGGGATTGAGTCAACAACCTAACGTTTTTAGGTAGTTTTAAGTTGGATAAATATCCTAATTTTGACGCGGGATGAGCCTTTATCCAGATGTGGCCGTTAGGATGATTGCGACATGCAGATTTTAACATCTTTTTAAACTGACGTTTATTTGCACCAGCACCTTTAACAGAGGCATCGCCAGCTACTTGATCAATCAATAAGACATGTGGTTTTGAAGCGTTTTCTTTTTCGTTAATCTTTTCTTCATCAATCAATTTATCCAACGACGGACAATCAATTATGGAATTATATTTGCTAAGTTTTTTCTCGCATATACGCGCCATCAAATGACGAGCACGTGTCTTGTCTGCTGTACGATCGCTACTAGTACTCTTGGTACGCTCAACAATCAGCTGCTCAAGGCGCGAGTGGCGCGTCATATCAAAGTAAATGCCAATGTCATCGACAACCACGCTCAAGCCATGGCGACTACTAATACCTGAATCCAATGAACGCAAAAATCCATCTTCAATACTTAAGGTATTCACGTCCTGACGGATTGCAGCTTTATCAGCTCGTTGGAAGCTTTTCTTGTGCCCCCACCCAATAAATGCATCAGGTTGTGGTTTTTTCTTGCCATTTATTAGGTTTTGTTGCAAACCTGACCAAGGATACCAGCGCTGAATGTCGGCTTGTAGCACTTGCGAGAGTAGCAAGTTATTGCGACACATACCTTTACCAATCACTGCCAGTTGCTTTGGCGATTGATACTGTGACGAAGGCGAAAGTAGCGCATGATCAGAGGTAGACATAGTAGATACCTTGACTTCATTCGCTACTTCTTTTGCCATATCTTTAATACCTTTATTCGTTAATTTTGGTTAAATCTGTTCAGCCGACATCGTTACATCATGAATAGTTAACTGTTATAGATCTAAAACAACCTTGGCAGCAATTGCTAACTGATAAACAATCTGTGATAGACCGCGCGCAATCTCCACACGCTTAGTTTTAACCTTCGGTAATACCATAATCTCATCACCTTGCTGGATACGATACGCCGTATTGACCACTTGACTAGCACCGTTCTGATGAACCACTAAAATATCTTTCGTATCAGCATTGTCAGAGAAGCCACCAGAGTTGGCTACGTAGTCTCCAACGGTATAGTCAGGATTAAAGGTAAGTGCACCTTGTGCTCGTACTTGACCATTGACTGTAATGACTGACGTTTGGGCTGGTATCTCAATGATATCGCCTTGTTGCAGAATAATGTCCTGCCATGAGTTTGGTACAACAACGATTTGACCATCGGTTTCTACATTACGAGCTTTGGCAACGAACTGTTTGACCAATGCTGCATCATCTTGACGTAATGCTGCTTCCTCACGAGTCGTCGACTGTGTTGCTAAAGTCAGTTCTTCTAAACGATCGAGCGACTCATTAATCATACGTTTTTGTTGCTCAGCAACAGATTCACGATAGATTGTTAAATGCGTCAGTTTTGCTAGTGGACTTGGCTGCAATTGTGGCACGATATCTTTTAGACGCGCACCGTATGGTACGACCATTGCACCATTACCAGTATGCGCACCTTTTACCTGCACAGCGATTGTACCTGCGTAACGATCCGACGTTACGACCATTTGGTCGCCATTATAAACAGGAACGTTTTGAGCTTCACTTAATGAATAGTACTCTGCCGTCTGTGCACGCCCTGCACTGCGAGTAATACTGACGTTAGTGGCATTGGCCGCTGGATTAGACACTTGCAATACATCACCAATAGTCAGATCATTTACATCGAACTCAAAAGTATATTCGTTCTGAACCTCTCCACTGACAACAAACGATTTTTTCTGCGGTGCCACGGTGATGACATCACCATCACGAAAAGAGAAAGATTGCAGTTTACCTGCTAGTAGAAAATCATATAAGTTGACTTGTTGCAGCATTTGGCCATTGCGTTTGATTTGAATATCAATATAACTGCCGCGAGAGGGATCAACACCGCCTGCTCTATCCAAATAAGACAATACCGAGTCTGCTGCGAGACCACCATAATAACCTGGCTGCTTAACGAAACCTGTGACAAATACTTTGACTGGCTGTGCCTGCTCTAATGAAGCATATACACCAACGTTTGAACGATAAATACGATTGACCGCGCTTTTGACCACGTTTTGTAAGTTACCGTTTTGCACACCAGAAATACGCACTGGACCCACGTTTGGTAAGAAAATATTGCCCTGTGGGTCAACGGTCATCGTCGCGGCATATTGATAAGCGCCCCACATTCTCACCTGAACGTTGTCACCTGGATTAATTACGTAGCTGTCATTAAAGGTAGATCCTGACGTTGTCGAAAATGCCCCACGGAACAATTGCTCGCCGAACATCATATCTTGTGTATCAACGTCTTGATAAGGACGAGTAGTATTGATTACTGATTGACTTGGCAAACTGGCAGCATTGACGGCTTCTTGAGTAGTTGCCTGAGCAGGTACGTTGCCAGAGAACGCTTGTGTTGAAGCATTGCTAGTGTTGTTACTAGTACCAAAACTAGATCCAGCTATCTGATTAGCAGCACTGTCTGCGGCCATAGCTGGTAGACTTGTTGCAATCATCGCCAAACTAATCATCATCACGATAGAACGTGGTTTCGTATTCATGAGTTATATTCCTTTACTGATCTATCGATCATTACTGATATCTGGTTTTCAAGACTAGCTACGGTGATCACGAACCACTGCCATCACGAGACGTACAAACCCATAAAGCATCAAAAGTAGCGCAAGCGATGTCCAAATGAGATAAGCTTGACGAGGATAGGTTGCATCTTCGGCTTCGTAAGGCGTTGAAATCACAATCAAATTTTTCATCTTTTTGAAAGCTTCTAGACGCGATTTTTCAAGCGAAGACAACGACAATTTGTATAACTCGGTAGCAAAATCCACATCGGCTTTAATGGTTTCAAACTGTACCGCTTGGCGGTTTAGCTTAGTTGTATTCGGTGAAGTCAACTTGGTCTGTTCTTGAGTGATTTGCTCTCCAACTGCCTTTATCTGACTTCTTAATGAAACGACTTGCGGCGCATCTGGATTTAGGTAGCTGAGTAACTGACGCTCTTCGGTACGCAACGAACTTAATTGCGCTTGCAAGCTACCAATTAACTGATTAACGATTTGCGCATTGGCTTGTGGATCATAGATTTCATTTTCATTCTGATAGTTTAATAGCTGCTCTTTGGCGTCATTTAAGCGCTCTTCTGACTCGTCTAGCTGCGTCTCTGCAAATGCTAACTGATCGCGAGCCACTTCTTGTGAAATGCGGTTCACAAACTGTTCAGACTCACCTAAAATCGCTTTATTTAGCTCAAAAGCATATTTTGAGTCAAATCCTTCCGTTGATACCGAAAGTACATAGCTCTGCTCGTCAAGATCAATGTGAACCCTTTTTTTGAAGTACTCAAGCAAATCCTCTTGCGAAGCATTTGGATCAATCTCATAGATAGGATCTGACCCATCCACATAATATGATTCACGAAATTTGAACTTGTTGTCTAGGCGCTTAACCATATCATTCGACAAGATGTATTCCGTCAAATAGGTCGCATCTTCTTTGCTTGTACTATTTACGCCCAGCAGAGCCGATATCCCGCCACCAGTAGCTGCACTAGAGTCACTGACCTGCTTGACCACTACATCTGCAGTCGAAACGAAGCGTGGATGAGCAAGGGTCATCACATAAAAGATAACGAGTATCCAAGGAAGGATCACCAAGCCGATAAACAGCGAGAAGTTAATTATCTTACTTTTTTGCTTTGTGGATATGCTTTTCATAAACCTCAATCGCTTCCGTTGTATCGTCAAACACGTGTGCGGTTTGATCCATTAATACAATACCAATATCACAGTTTCGTTTGATATCACCAATATTGTGCGACACTATTAAAAATCCAGCTTGTGCTCGCCGCGCAGCCAGTATCTCCTCACTACGCTTCCGAAACGCTGCATCACCCACAGCCCCAGCTTCATCTAGCATGTAGTAGTCAAAGTCAAAAGCCAAGCTAAGTCCAAATGTTAATCGAGCTTTCATTCCTGATGAATAGCTTTTAACAGGCATGTCAAAGTAATTACCAATATCCGCAAACTCTTCGACAAAACGTATTTTTTCATCGATATAAGGGCCACTTGAATATAATCGGCAGACAAAACGAACATTTTGACGCCCTGTTAAGCTACCCTGAAACCCACCTGCCACACCAACTGGCCATGAGATAGTAGAGTCGGTAATAATCTCCCCATGGTCGGGTTGATCAAGTCCACAAATAATACGTAGCAGTGTCGACTTCCCAGCACCATTACGGCCTAATAAACCCACGCTTTTTTTATCACCAATGGTTAAATTCAAGTCTTTAAACAAATAATGGCGACCATTTTTTGTCATAAATGACTTTGAAACGTTTTTAATTTCGATCATTGGCTCACCTTTTCTATCTTTGAATCCGTAACTCACCATATGACATTAACGAGATCGGATCATGTCACGCTCAGCATATTTATAAAGTAGCAGTCCCAAAAAATTGACCACAAACATCCACTCTAAAAAATACCAAATATTAATATGATAGGCTGGATAATTGGGCGCAAAAGCATGCCTCATTAGCTCGATATTATGAATAAAAGGGTTGTATAGCAAATAACTAAAATACGGCTCTGGGATAATATGAATGGGGTAGATAATACCAGAAGTAAAATACAATATAGTAAACAGTATGGTGATGACCTTACTGATTTCCCCTCCATAATATCCAACGACCATCATGATTAACGCGACACCAAAGCTAAATATAAAGAGCGTTATCCAACAAAACAGCACAATGTGCAGATTCTCTAAATTGGCGTAAATATCAAAAAAAGCTAAGCCTAATAGCAATAATATGGACGTAAAGAAGTAAATAACCAGCTCTAAAAATGAACGCGCAATAATCACATCGATATGTTTTATCGAGCGATACATCAGTAGACCCTTGTTTGCATCGACAGCCCCTAGCGCTCTGGTTGCTATCTTTTGAAACATTCGAAAAGGAACCATTCCGGCGACTAGAAATAAGGAAAAATCCATACCTGGTACTAGACGTTCTCTAATAGCGCCAAATATCACTAGAAAAATTAGAACCTGAAAAAGCACTTCAAGGGGTGCCCAAAGATAGCCCAAACGATAACCACCAAAGCGCGTCTGTAGCTCACGCATTAGCAAGGCGTGAAATGCTGCACCCATGACTTTTAGGCCACTGCGGTGCTTAATGGGACGATAAGGGGGTAGTTGGACAGACATGGCGTTACAGGACTTTACCGAAAACAGCCCCTATGATAAGTAAGCGCGACATAAGTTACAAGAATTAATCTGTATATAGACGGATAAACCTATGATTTAGTAAGAAATCTGTAAGTAATTGGTTCCTAAAACGTTATGCAACAGTTACAGTTAGTTTATACAACACTTTATTTCAGGCAAAAAAAAACCAATCTCGATAGATTGGTTTTTTTAGTACTGCTATATATGGTGGCGATGAAGAGACTTGAACTCTTGACCTCACGATTATGAGTCATGCGCTCTAACCAGCTGAGCTACATCGCCATTTGAGGCTGCACATTATGCCCAAGCTGCTGACTGCCGTCAACCCCTAATAGGCATTTTTTGCAAAAAAAATGAATTTAATTCAGATTAATTGCAACAATTACTACAATAAACGATAAGAAAGGTTTGGTAAACCGATAAGCCGGGTTCTGTCGTGGACGATCATTCCTCTAGGCGTATCATCGCTAATACGCTCAAGCAACCTACCCGCATCGAACGCGGGCCGCGCCATGCCGATGCCTATTTGGTCTTGCTACGCGTGGAGTTTACCATGCCGTGAGATGTTGCCATTCACGCGGTGCGCTCTTACCGCACCCTTTCACCCTTACCGATAATACCCTAAGATACTAAAGGCGGTCTACTCTCTGCTGCACTGGTCGTCAAGTTACCCTGCCCAGCCGTTAGCTGGCACGCTGCCCTATGTAGCCCGGACTTTCCTCCCCTGCTCATCTGTTGCCAGTGTGCAGCGGCGATCGCCTAGTCTACCAAGCGCGCTAGTATAGCAAACTTATGACAGTATGCGGGTGTCTTTTGAATTTATTTTTGAGGACAATAACAAATGGGTTAAACGAAATTTTCTGGCAGTATTTCAACATTGCCAACCAGATTACCTTTTAGACACGGAATCTGTAACCAATGCGCTTCGGGATAATGACTGTCTAAGTACTTTCGTAGAAAATCAATAGTGCTATTTGCGATCTCAGTATCCGTTTGCTCAGCATCATCGTGAATATGATTGTAAATTACGCTATGTACCATTAATCCACGCGATTTTATGGCTTCTAAACTCAGCAAGGTGTGATTGATACTGCCCAATCGACCAGAGGTGACCAAGACGATAGGATAGCTTTGCTCGGCAATATAATCTAACGTGAGTAAGCTCTCTGTAATTGGCACAAGTAAGCCACCTGCACCTTCTAGTAGTATCACATCATACTGTACCTGTAATCGCTTGGTGGCATTAGTAATAATATCAGGATCAAGTGTTTCTTCTGATAACTTAGTAGCCAGATGAGGAGACGCTGGCTTCTTATAACGATGAGCACAAGTCGTAAAATCAAGGTCACATGGCTGTAGTGGAATATCCATAAGTTGACGATGAGTAACAATGTCATCAGCGATATTCATCTCACCATTATCTGGATTGATCGATACGCCCGTTTGTACTAGCTTTTGAGTAATAACTTTTACGCCTTGCTGCATAAGTGCTTTAGCGAGCAACCCAGTAGCATAAGTTTTGCCAATATCGGTATCGATACCAGAGACAAATAAAACACTCATGATTGACCTCGGCTGTCTAAATATGTCCGCACAACTTTTAGCAGCGATTGGCATAAGGTAGTCAGCTCATCATCCGTGATCACATAAGGCGGCATAATATACACCAGCTTTCCAAACGGTCTGACCCAGATACCGTTATCGATCAATAAAGATTGAAAAATGGGCATATCGACTGCTTCATGCAACTCAATCACAGCGACCGCGCCCAAACAGCGCATTTCAGCAACACCTTCTAATGACGCGGCTGGTGCTAGCTGCTGCTCCATAACGCATTGCATATTTGCAGTGCGCGCTTCAATGTCATAAGACACAATTAAATCAATCGAGGCACACGCAACTGCACAAGCCAATGGATTGCCCATAAAGGTTGGGCCATGCATCAGGGCTGGATAATCACTATTATGAATGGTATCGGCAATATGACGAGTACATAGCGTTGCGGCAAACGTCATATATCCACCCGTCAGCGCTTTGCCAATAGTCATGATATCAGGACAGATAGCTGCATGCTCACACGCAAACAGCTTACCACTACGACCAAACCCAGTGGCGATTTCATCTGCAATCAATAGCACATCATGCTCATCACACAGTTGACGAAGCAATTGTAGATATTCAGGACTATAAAAACGCATTCCGCCTGCGCCCTGAATAATTGGTTCAATAATGAAGCCCGCCAGCTGCGCGCCATATTCTACAAAAAACTGAGCTAATGTTTCACTCTCATCTACTGTCAATGCGCGCTCAAAGCCAATTGATGGTGCAGGAACAAAATGCTGCATCGGTAACTGTTTGCCATATAGACTATGCATACCATTGACAGGGTCGCAGACACTCATGGCATGCCACGTGTCTCCGTAATACCCTGAATGGGTTGATGCAAACTGCTGCTTAGATGGGCGCTTGGCAGCTACTTGATATTGCAACGCCATTTTTAGTGCCACTTCCACGGCAATACTACCACTATCTGCATAAAAAATCGCATCAAGTCCAGCAGGTACAATATCGAGTAATTTTTTGCCCAAGTCTATCGCCGGCTGATGGGTCAACCCACCAAACATCACATGCGCCATTTTACCCAACTGCTTGGTGAGCGCTTCATTCAATTTGGGATGATTGTAACCATGGACGCTCGCCCACCACGATGACATACCATCAATCAGGCGCGTGCCATCTTCGGTAATGATATAAATACCTTCAGTGCGATCGATAACGATATTAGGATAAGTAGGTGGCAGGCTAGCGTAAGGGTGCCAAAGATGTTGCTGATCGAACTCGCTTGCTACTTGAATGGGTTTGGTGCTCATGGTTTCCGTGGTCATCATATCATCCCTAAAACGCTGTAAATCCCAGCGTCATTAATCACTCATAAATTTTTTATTGACCCGTAATACGTTTGTATTTAGATAACAGATCATTTTCAGTCTCGACATGATTGGGATCGTGAGGAATACAGTCAACTGGACAAATTACAACGCATTGTGGCTCGTCAAAATGTCCGACGCATTCTGTACATAAGTCAGGGTCGATGACATAGATATCATCCCCTTCTGAGATGGCTTCATTGGGGCAAGCAGGCTCGCACACATCACAGTTGATGCACTCATCAGTGATTAATAGTGCCATGAACTGTTCCTTATATTTTCGCTCGTATTATATATATCTGGCTACTTTTGACTGTTTTAGCAAGTGCTAGCAAGATATTTTTTATTCAGTATCTTTGATACAGCACTTTTTATTTGATATTTAACTTTTCATCAAAAGCTTGTAAGACACAGGGTGGAACGAATTTATTAACGTCACCGCCAAGCTTGGCAATTTCGCGAATCATGGTAGATGAGATAAATGAGTAATTTTGAGATGGGGTCAAAAATACCGCCTCAAAGTTTTCATCAAGCTCACGATTCATATTAGCTAGCTGAAATTCGTACTCAAAATCTGACATCGCACGCAAGCCACGCAAAACTGCCGTGGCGTTTTTTTCACGCATAAAATCCACAAGCAGCCCTTCAAAACCAATCACAGATACCTGAGGTAAATCTGCAAACACGGTTTCGACCAAAGCTACTCTCTCTTCAAAACTAAACAAGGGCTTTTTATGATGGCCTGAGGCAACGGCAATGACTACCTCATCAAATAGTTTGGTGGCGCGTGTGACCAAATCTACATGACCGTTGGTAATAGGATCAAAGGTACCAGGATATAGGATTTTGGTATGTAATTTTGAGGAATTGGGAGAAATAGAGTGACTCATAGCATGACTAATATAATCGGTAATAGTAGGCTGTATGCTAGCAAATTTTGCTCAAACTTAATACTTATCTGCTACATTTGTCCTAACAGCTGATTTACCTTTTCACTAGAGGCTTTGATACAATAGGCAGTTCGACTCATCCATCTTATGATCGAAATAAAAAACTATACTATTTATTGGATTAGGATGAGGAATTAGTGGGACTGATTAAATAAGGAGCCTGCGTTTTAGGTCATCTTTATGGAGAAATTATGTCAAAAAAATCAAAAAAACCAGATAATCAGATTTGCGCCAATAAAAAGGCGCGTCATGAGTATTTTATAGAAGAAACCTTTGAGGCAGGATTGGCATTACAAGGTTGGGAAGTAAAAGCCATTCGTGCAGGAAAAATGACCATCACCGAAGCGTACGTCATATTCCGCAACAACGAAGCCTTCTTGTTTGGTGCTCATATTCAACCATTGATATCGAGTTCAACGCACGTTAGTCCAGACAGTATTCGCACTCGTAAATTGCTGTTGAACCGTCGTGAAATCGAAAAACTATCTGGGGCAATCAATCAGAAAGGTTATGCCTGTGTGCCGCTATCTTGCTACTGGAAAAACTCACTGGTGAAATGCCAAATTGGCCTAGCATTAGGTAAAAAGCAGCATGACAAACGCAAAACGCTAAAGGATCGTGACTGGGAACGTGATAAGCAGCGCGGTTTCAAACAGCATTTAGATTAATTAGTATTCATTTAATCTAAATAGAAAAGGACGGCTCAGTATATATTGAGCCGTCCTTTTCTTGCCTATAACATTCTATAAATAATCATTTTGAACGCTAGTTGGTAAAAATAGACTTTATAAGACAGTAATGCTTTATAAAACTCAACCACCTAATTTATTGTGCAACTTGTTCTTCTAAAGACAATCTTGTCTTTCTACTAGCTTGACGCAATTGCCTAACACCATGAGCAATCAAACACGCAATCCCCAACCAAATCAAACCGTAGCTATAAATCATCGCTGACTCAAACGGATTACCTAATACGGTCACTGCCAAAATAAATAACAACGCTGGCTCCAAATAGCTCATCATGCCATAGACATTGACTGGTAGCATTTGACTGGCATCGATGTTGGTCTTCATCGCTAGCACACTGAGCACACCCAAACCTATTAGCATCATAATAAAGAAACCAGAGCCGCTAACCAATGCCAAACTACTAGGCGCAAAAAAGAATAAGTAAGCCAAAGCAAAAGGCACAAATATCGTCAAATCAACCAATAATCCAGTCACGGCACCGATACCCTGCAAGCGGCGTAAAATGTAATAAACAGGATAAGTGCCACACACCCATAGCGTTGCCCAAGAGACGCTTTGCGTACGGACGATTTCGCTACCCACTCCCAACGCGGCAAAGGCTACTGCCAACCATTGCAAACGGCTTAGTTTTTCGCCAAAAAATACACAGCCAAATACCACCATCATTAACGGGAATAAGAAGTATCCCATTGCGGTTTGCACACCTTGCCCATTGACTGGCGCCCACATAAATAACCAAAACTGGCTAAGAAATATTGGTGTAGGTAATAGCAGCCACGCCCATTGCTTAGAGCCTTTTAGCACTCTTAATTTATCAATGTGCAATCCTAGACGTCCACTTACCATTAAGTATCCTACCAACGCTGCCCACATCGCAAGCATACGCCAGATAAATACTTGCGTCCCTGACAACGGTGCTAAAAAACTGCTATACGCATAAAGTACGCCAAACAGCACATTGGATAATATGGCAAAAGACACCCCTAATATCAGTGTACGTTGTTGTGCGTTACCTGCCGTCCAAACCGCAGGTAATGGCAAACGTGAAGCAGTCGTTGCTAACGTATTAGCGAATGCATTGGATAGCATTGAGATAGACATGATAAGCACCGTAAATATTAATAGATGGTAGAAAACCAATTGTTAGCTCTTACTTTGTAAGTGGCTCTGATTGGTATGGTCTATTTTACTAGGGTGCTTTGATATAATATCTCTATATAAGTATATTTATGAATAAAATTATCAATCAGGTATTATATAAATGATTATTTTCTTATATTGAAATTATTTTTGATAATATTTATGAAATACACTAAAAAATCTAATACTATTGAGGACGTCCTGACATGAGCCATACGTTAGATAATACTGATAAAGCTATTCTGAACTTGCTACAGGATGATGCGACGTTACCGCTTAAAACTGTTGCAGAGCGAGTACATGTATCCATTGCGACGGCGCAGCGGCGAATACAAGCGCTGATAGATAGTGATGTGATTACCAAACAAGTAGCTATCGTCAATCCTGACAAAGTAGGCTATGGTCTGACAGCAGTCGTGATGATAGAGATGGAGCGCTCTAACACCTCAATGCAGCATCGATTTGAGCGTTTAATGGACGCGCAATCACGAATCATGAGCTGCTATGAAGTATCGGGCGATTTTGACTTTATGCTGATGGTCAATGCAAAAAATATGAGCGATTATCATCAGTTCACTCGTAGCTTACTGACTTACGAAAATAATGTACGCAACTTCAAAAGTCAGTTTGTGATGAACTTCACTAAGAGTGGAACCAAAATCACCCTAGATTAATTATAATTTATCAGTCTCAGCTAAATTTACCTATCATATGGCAATTGATAATGAGTAGCTAAGTTGCCTCTAAACCCTGTACGATATCCCTAAATTTTCGTTGGAAATTAAAATCCAACCACTCTTTTATAAGTCCATTTTTTAGACAAGGAAGCCCAACCATGACTGACCACACAAACGCTGCTAACAAAAATACGCAAGCGCTACTCAAACGATCAACCCCCAAAAAGGTAATGGCAGGCGCTTTGTTTGCTACAGTACTAGCTAGCTCAGGCTGTGCTACTAGCTCACTATTAGATGATAACGGGCATGTCACTACAAACACGACAAAGCAGATACTGTCTGAAGATCAAATTGTTGCCTTTGGTCGTCCTGCACAGGTGTTACCAAAAATGCCAAACGCGTCGATGGTTATCGTGGGTGAAAAGAACAGCTACGTCCTCACTCAAGGTGGGACAGAGATGGTGAACTTACTAAGTAATCTGTCTCAAAAAAATATACAAGTGGATAACGACATGAGCTTTCATGTACCCAGTAATAATGGGTATTTTCAAGGTAAGATGAAATTGTCTTATGCCAAATTAAAAGATGAGTTTAAGCGCTCAGACTATCAGTTCTTTTTACAAAATAACGGTAAAGAATGCACTTCAGAAAGCGATCAACGTATCAATGCTCAGCGCTTCTGTTTTAGCGTTCCTGTCAGAGGCGCTATCTATCCGCAAGTTAGTAATTTAGGTTTAATACAGTCAAGCTATCGCGCTTTGACCAAACCATATACGGTGAGCTTCTACACAGAGACTCAGCAAGATGTCGTCACTCGCAGCGGTCCAAATGGCGCGCAAAAGTTAGTACTGCTACCCTTTGCACTTGCTTTTGACGTGGTTACTTTCCCACTTCAGCTATTAGACTAGATAGTATGTTTTGAGGCACTTTATAAAGGACACGTTACCGAAAGGTCTTCCGTACTCAACCGTAACGTGTCCATTTAATATCTTAAAATAACTTTTCGACCAGTTTTTTCGGGTAGCTTTGTTTAGCTATTTCTGCCGCTTGAAACATCATCTCATCTGCTTCGACAGGACCAGCAACATCGCACAAACACACATAGGCTAGTTGCATCAAGTTATTTAATAGATGCTCGTTGTCTGGTACAAATGGGCGATTTCCTTCCAAAAACTGACTAATATTGAGGTGATGCCCTTTGAAGGTGCGTTCTTGCGAAACAGTTTGGTGCATCGTCAGAAATAGGTTGCGACTTTCTATTTCTGATAACTGACTGCGCAGCGCTTCTATGACGGTATAAAATGCTAAAACCAGCTCAGAGACAGCTACTGGCGCTTTGATTGCTTCGTTATGACTATTGTGACCATTATGACTATCAGCCTCAATGGTCTGCTGACTGCCCGATTGCAACGTATCCCAAAAACCTTTACGAATATCAGACTTATGAGCTTGTAGCTCAGGATAGCGCCTTGTCGCATCCAAGACGCACTGTTGCATCATTTTTACAGAGACAGTCGAGTATCGTTGCCACTGCGATTTAAGCAGTCTCACCTCTTCAGGATGTAGATATTCGGCAAGCACCTCTGCCATCGCAGTCACAGCTTGGTCTACGGATTGAGTATCAATATTCATCAGCTCTCTCTCCTATAAATGCCGTTCAGTTAAACTCTTAGAATCAAACATTTGTTTTTGGAACTCAGGGTAACCAAGCTCTGCATGCTCGGTATAATCAAGGCCGCGCTGCTCATGTAAGCGGCTGGCTTTTAATCCGAAGCTTAGATCAATCAACTTATACATAATTAGACCCAGTCCCAGCCCCCAACCTAATGCTACGCTAACGCCCAAGGCTTGAACACCGAGACGTGATAAGTTAAATAAATCCCCTGTATAAAATAATCCTGCGGCGAGCGTACCCCATGCCCCGCCAAAACCATGTACTGCAACTGCCGAGACCACATCGTCTACCTTAAACTTTAATAGCAATTGCGATGATAATATATAAACGACAGAAGCAACCCCGCCGATAATAACGGCAAAGACAGGCGTCGTAGTCGCGCAGCCTGAGGTAATCGATACCAAACCAATCAAACTAGCGTTGACACTATCACTCAGCAAAATGGCTTTATTGAGTGTCCGAGAGATAAGTATGTAACACACCACAGCGCTCACTGCAGCGACAAATGTATTGACTGCGATTAAGCCAATGTTGCCAGTAATAGACAACGTCGAACCAGCATTAAACCCAAACCAGCCAAACCATAAGATAAACCCACCAAGTGCTAGCAATGTCATATTATGACCTGCGATTAGTCTTGGTGTACCATCAGGTGCAAAGCGGCCCAATCTTGGGCCAATAACTAAGATACCTGCCAACGCTAACCAACCACCGATAGAATGCACGACGGTAGATCCAGCAAAATCGATAAAGCCAAGCTCAGTTAGCCAGCCCGTGCCACCAAAATAACCACCCCATACCCAGCTGGCAAATACGGGATAGATAAACAAACAAATCAAACATGCAGCGACTGCGTAGCCGATAAAAGAGACGCGCTCTGCCATCGCACCACTAGCAATCGTCACCGCTGTCGCTGCAAACATCATCTGAAAAAACATCAACGCCCAGTCCATATTGGATAAATCGACTGGCATAAAATGATCTGTACCGACAAATCCTGAATTATTGGTACCCATCATGAGCCCGAAACCAACTAAATAGAATGCCAAACCGCCGATACACATGTCGGTATAGTTTTTCATCATCACGTTTACGGCATTCTTTGCGCGTACGGATCCGCTTTCAAGTAGAGCAAAACCTGCCTGCATAAAGAATACCAGCACCCCGCCCCAGATAATCCACGCGATATTCTGATATTCGAGCAACTGTGCCACTGTCAATGTGTCGGTATCAGCAGCTTGAGCGTTACTCATTGCTGCAAACAATAATGTACTCAGTAGCAGCCTATTACTCAGCGAGGATTTTAATAGTTTTAATAATATTCTTATCGTGTCTAGTCCAGCAGACGATGCTCTCATTTTATCTCCAAACACTTATCTAGCTATTTAAATGTTATCGATGCACTATTTTTACTCATTCATGCACACAAATAAGTCCTAACAGGGTTGGAGCAAAACCTGTGCCAAAACCTACTATTAAAAATTCAGGAAAGCTATAAATATAAGATAACAAATGACCAGTACCAGGCTAGTTAGTATTTTGATAATTATGCTTGCGAAGAGATAGCTATAAATCAAACTAAAAGATAAATAACGCTTAAAAAATATTTTAAAAAGCTAGAGTGTGTCATCAATCGGGTTATAGGGACTAAAGTGAGAAAAAATTAAGATAAACGAAAAAGAAATTGCCGTTGATATGATGGTTGTACTTAAGCTGTTTTTGTCATTAACTGGCTCGGCTAATAGCTTACTTTGCATGAGCAGTTTATCTTATGCTATCAATAACTTATCATTAATCACTCATCATAGAATAGGTCGCATAGTGAAGACAATTCATGTTAAAATGAGCGCTTTTAAATTCGCCTTTATTATTACTAGGTAATAAGGGACGTATTTTTAGTGCCATTTTTCTAATTAACAGGTCCGCCCATGTCAGCCGATACCATCGCCCGCACTGCCTTTAAACAAGGCACCAAGCCACTTTATGATTATGACAAACACTGGGCGAGCTGCTATGAGCCAGCGCCTTATCTACCGATGAGCCGCAAAGAGATGGACGATCTAGGCTGGGATGCTTGTGATGTTATCATCGTCTCAGGCGATGCTTATGTTGATCACCCAAGTTTTGGTATGGCAATTATC
>NZ_JBQSVK010000009.1:0-117883 GCF_052376195.1 Psychrobacter sp. AOP7-B1-25 | reverse complement strand
GAAAGACTCCACTGGATTGACTCTCTACGTGGTGCGGCAATAATACTAGTAATTCACTTGCATGTAGTTAATAAAGTCTATCAGATAGCTCCTGATGCTGATAAGTTTCTAGAAAATTTTACAGATATTGTAGCTCCTCTAAGAATGCCATTGTTAGTGTTTTTATCAGGTCTATTTGTAAGTTATTCAACCTCAAAAGGCTTTTTTGGTTTTTTCAAAGGTAAAGTCCAGAACATATTATACCCTTACCTAATTTGGACAGTAATAACTTTCTATCAAATGCATTTTGTGAGTCAGTTATCAGGAGATGTATTTAATAAATCACTTCTAGAAACATTTGCATTTCCAATATTACATATGTGGTTCCTTTATAATTTACTTCTTTACTTTATAGTTATCTATTTCTTAAATAAAGTTAGCTATACCTTACCCGTAATCTTGAGTCTTATAGTTTATATAATATTATTTTTTTATGACATAACAAATTTTCAACTAAATAAGTTCGTTTCATTATTTTTTTCTTCTCTTTAGGCTCATATTTAGGACAAGATATAAACCGTCTAACTAAAAATATTTATAATGTTAATATAATTGTACTAATAGTATTTGGTACGATCGGGGTGTTTTCAACATTAGAAAATCTATTATTATATAATGGTAGTTCTTATACTTTTCATTACTCTATTTCATGTTTATTGCTTATACCTATTATTTCAAGGCTCTTTATATCATCAGGTAATATAAGACTTCTAGAGTATATAGGAAAAAACTCATTGGTTATCTACCTAGTTCATCTTCCTATAGCCAACATACTTTCACTTATTTTTAATTCGGGGGTTGCCGATAACTACATAATGATATATGTAACAATGATGATTTTAACAATATTGTTTAGCTTATTAATGTTACATCTAAGTAATAATCGAAAGCTATTTTCAGCTCTTTTTACTTTACCTCAAAGGTATCAATAATAATAAATATTATACTATAGTGAGCAGCTAATCAGCTACCATCCATTGGATGAATTAAGACATGGCATAGATTGTGCTTAATAATAGTATAATTATCTAGAGCTTAATATATCATGACCATTTCCTACGGCCAGTCTGGCTTTACTCTTATTGAGATAATGGTGGTTATCACTATTATAGTAGTTCTAGCAGCGTTTGCGATACCTCAGTATCAGATTTACATTGGTAAAACGCAAGCAAGCTATGAGGGTAGTAAATGAGGTAGGGCAACTGCGGTTGTCGGTCGAAGAGTGCTTACAAACAGGTAGAACTGTTATTGGGCTAGATACAGATGAGTGTGATCCAAGAGCATCGGCTTCTAATTTAGTAGTAGGTGGTTCACAAGTGGGCGTAGTTTTACCTAATAATACAGGTGTGGTACAGTGACAAACCCTTTAACCCTTACTACTAGTATTACTGTGATCGTATCCAATCAAGTTAACCCAAAACTGGCCGGTAAAAAATAGAATGGTTGCGTACCAGTAGCGGAGCGTGGAGCTGTAGTAGTAATATTGAAGCATTATATCTACCAAACTCGTGTGTCTATAATAATAGCCTATAATTATTTGTTTAATGAAAAGGCTAACGTATTCTCTAATCAATAAAAAACCACCTAATAGTATATCGCTATTAGGTGGTTTTTTATTGGCTCAATATATAGATACTTTAGGAAGAGGATTACCTCTCTAAATATTGAATCTTACCTTCTACGCCATCCCACTTCGCCGCTTCTGGCATTTGTTCTTTCATTTCAGTAATGTTTGGCCATTTTTGTGCTAACTCTTCATTTAGCTGGGTAAATATTTCTTGATCTTTAGGTACTTCATCTTCTGAGAAGATCGCATTGGCAGGACATTCAGGCTCGCATAGCGCGCAGTCGATGCACTCATCAGGGTCGATGACGAGGAAGTTTGGGCCTTCATAAAAGCAGTCCACAGGACAGACTTCTACACAGTCGGTGTATTTGCAAAGAATGCAGTTATCTGTAACGACAAAGGTCATAGTGAGGTCTACCTGTTATTGGATTGGCTGATATAGTCAATTCACTTTAAAAGAATTATTGTGTCAGCCTTGCCTGAAGTATTATTTATACCTCTGCGCTCAGCTGCATTGGAATTCTTTTAAATTAAATCAACTACAAGGGCTACATAGAATAGTTGGAAAATAAAACGTATTTTAGCGCCTTTACTACGCTTTGACAATTCCCTTTAATGACTAATGATTTTCTTCAAATGATAAAGTAAATCATGCGCTTGCTTAGGTGTTAAGCTATCAGGGTCGATCATACTCAGCTCGTCTTGCAAGCTAAATAGCTGATTTTGTTTTGGATTATTCAACATGTTTGGCGCTTGAGTAGTATGAGTTATTTCTTGATTTAGAGTAGCATCATTATAACTTTCATGCCGTTCATCCTTTACTGACTTAGCTAATTCATTTTTATCATCAATAGTTTTTGCTTTATCTACGGTTAAATGGTCTAACTGTAAGTTGTCTGCTAAATAGCGCTTAGCATTCTCTAGTACTTGAGTGGGAATGCCTGCCATTTTTGCAACATGTAACCCAAAGCTAGAGCTTGCTGCACCTTTTTTAATTTGATGAAGTAGTAGCAATTGACCATCAACTTCACTGGCTGCGACATGAACGTTACGGATATTAGTATGGTGATTGCCAGTACCCTTCGTCAATTGGGTCAGCTCAAAATAATGAGTGGCAAATAATGTCAGGCAGCCAATCTCAGTTAGGCGATTGACACAGGCATGGGCAATGGCTAAACCGTCAGTGGTGGCAGTACCGCGTCCGACTTCATCCATTAATACCAGTGATTTATTGGTTGCTTGATTTAAGATGTTAGCCGTCTCAATCATCTCTACCATAAAAGTTGATTTACCACCAGCCAAATCATCAGCTGAACCAATACGGGTAAAGATACGATCGATATCACCAATATGAGCACTGGCTGCTGGTACAAAGCTTCCACAATGAGCGAGCAGTACAATTAGTGCGGTCTGGCGCATATAGGTCGATTTACCACCCATATTAGGGCCAGTAATAAGAAGCAGCCTTTCAGGATGTCCCTCATTAGCATTGGAGCTACCTAGCACGCAGTCATTGGCAACAAAGTGGTTTGTACTTAAGGAATGACTACTCCTATTGTTCGCATTCGTTTGATTTAATGCCACTTCAACCACAACGTGACGACCTTGACGAATATCAATGTTGGTTTTGTTTTTAACCATTGATTCGCTTTGGTCTTCTGCATGCAGACCCATGATTGGACGTTGCCAGTTATACATCATGGCAAGTTGGGCCCAATTGCTTAGCACATCTAACTGGGCGATAGCCGCGCTAAGCTGCTGTAGATCAGCCAAGTGTTGGTTTAGTTGAGTGAGCAGCTCTTGATACAGCTGCTTTTCACGCGCCAATGCTAAGGACTGGGCACTTAGATATTCTGTCTCGACTTCCTTTAGCTCATCAGTGATAAAACGCTCACTACTTTTGAGTGTTTGCCGACGGATAAAGTGGGCTGGGGCATTCTTCGCCTGCATTTTGGGCAATTCAAAATAGAAGCCACTGACTTTATTAAAGCCGACTTTTAGACTTGGTAGTTGGTTGTCTTGACGGGCACGTTCGACCATCTCGTCTAGCGTCGCTTGGATATTGTCATGCAAATGGATAAGGCGATCAAACTCTTCATCAAAGCCCGCCGCCAGCATTCCACCATCACGGGTATGAGCGGGTGGCTCTATGACAATAGCACGCTCGATTAACTCAGCGACGAATTGAACAGCAGGTAGTTGCGCTGGCAATTGCTGCATCAGCATTGGTAACAGGCCAGCGTCTTCATGGCTGATACCCGATGCTGTCAATAGAGTAGTAAGCTGAGCGCTACTAGCGATACCATCGGCGAGCTTACGTAAGTCACGAGGCTTAGCGCTCATGAGCCCGATTCGACTGCTGATTCGCTCAATATCGCCAATAGTATTCAGCGTTTCTCGTAAACGTGTCACCAGTGAGCCATTTTCCAAGTCTTGGTTTGACTCAATTGAGTCACTCTTTGGGGCTAGCAAACAAGTTATCGCATCTAGACGCATATTGATACGTGAATGCTGCCGCAGTGGACGCTTCATTTGCTGCACAAGTAAGCGCTTGCCCATCGGCGTTTGACAGTAATTTAGCACAGATATTAAAGAAGTGCCGTTGCTACTAACAGAGGTAAATAGCTCAAGGTTTTGCTGGCTATTGGCATCGATAATTAAGTAGTCATCACTATACTCGACGATGAGTTGGTTGACTTGAGGTACGTGGCGTTGCTGAGTCTGACGCGCATAGTGAATCAACGCGGCACAGCTTGATTGAGCCAATGGAGCTTCATGAATACCTAACCCGTCGAGACGCTGGACTTCGAACTGCTGACAAAGCGTGTCACTGGCATGCTCACGATGAAAATCATTGGCAGCGACTTCTATAATAGGGCAGTCCAGATTTTGTCGTAACCACAGTAGCCACTCTGTATCAGTGCCGCCAATACTATCGCTGAGTGATTCACTAATGATACATTCACTGGGCGCAAAACGCGCCAATACAGTAAGCATTTGAGTTTGCAAACTATCGATATCGTTTTTATCTGCTATCAGTGTCTGGGTAGTCAGTGTACCAGCGGCCAAATCCATTTGGCTAACGGCTGCTTGTAAGGTCTGGCTATTGTCTTGCGTTTTTACAACTGCAATATCGATAGCGACCACAGTCGGCGTATGATTGGGCCCAATCAATGCGTCATCAGTAATAGTGCCTGCAGTAAGCGTCTTAACCACTTCACGTCGCATGATGCTACCAGCAGCAGATTTGCTTTTGTCTTTCTTCTGCTTGTCGCCCATCGCAGGAGTGTTGGATTTATTGCTAGCATTGCCAGTTGACGATTCGTCAATTTGTTCACATACAACCACCGTCTGACCAGCAGCGATCAATCGTGCCATATAGCTATCAGCTGCATGAAAGGGCACGCCAGCCATTGCGATTGTATTACCTGCTTTATCCGTACCACGGCGCGTTAATGTGATATCTAATATTTGCGCCGCACGCTTAGCATCGTCAAAGAACAGCTCATAAAAGTCACCCATCCGGTACAGAAGCAATGCTTGTGGATAGTTGGCTTTCATGGTTAGATATTGCACCATCATTGGCGTATGGTCTGCTAGGTTATAGACGGCATCGCCTATGTTTAAGCAGTCAGAGTTCTCTTGTTTTGGTAAGGGTTTTTCTGATGAGTTAGGATTGGACGACTGATTTTTTACAGATGGCTTTACGGTCATGCAGAGTCTCTTATAGTGCTTTAATGAATGGTAATAAATAGTTTTTGATGGGAGCGTTAAAGGGTCGTTTTTCTTATGTATGAGCTTGATATATCGCTTTGGCTTTATCAATACGGCAGTCACTTGTAGATAAATGGCTCAACAATAAATATTGAGCTAATATGCAGCGATAGCAAGGTATAAGAATCAAACTACGACAAATAAAAAAGTCGCTAAAAAAGCTAAGAAATTTAAGAAAGTATTCGCTATTTTAACACGTCATACTGGGTTTTTACCGTGGTAAATATCCACTCGTTGCCCTTGTATCCATCAGCGCCATAACCATATATAATGACGGCACACTTAATTGGGCGATACTAAATTAGGTAGTACTTAGTCGAATGAGGACAAGGCCGTGAGCTAAGCTTTGGCTAATGCGTACTAATTATCGAATATTCCATAGGTCAAAAAATTATGTTATCAAAGATTATAGGCGGTGTGGTTGGCACCAAAAATGACCGCGAATTAAAACGCATGCGTAAAGTGGTCAGCAAGATCAACGCACGAGAGGCTGAAATTCAAGCCCTGTCTGATGAGCAATTACAACAAAAAACCGAAGAGTTTAAAGCTCGTCATCAAAAAGGCGAGAGCTTAGATGCATTGTTGCCAGAGGCATTTGCTGTCTGCCGCGAAGCATCATTACGTGTCAACAATATGCGTCACTATGATGTGCAGCTGATCGGTGGTCTCACCCTACACGAAGGTAAAATCGCTGAGATGAAAACTGGTGAAGGTAAAACCCTGATGGGAACCTTGGCCATGTATCTAAACGCTATCAGTGGTAAAGGGGTTCACCTAGTTACGGTAAATGACTATTTGGCCGCGCGTGATGCTGAGCTAAACCGTCCGCTGTTCGGGTTCTTGGGCATGACCGTTGGTGTGATTTACTCACAGCAGCCGCCGCAAGAAAAGATCGAAGCTTATCAAGCCGATATTACCTATGGTACCAATAACGAATACGGCTTTGACTATCTGCGCGATAACATGGTCTTTAGTCTTGCTGAGAAAAAGCAACGCCCGCTAAACTTCTGTATTATCGATGAAATTGACTCAATCTTGATTGATGAGGCTCGTACACCGCTCATTATCTCAGGGCAAGCCGAAGATTCTTCGCGCATGTACGCGCTGATTAATACGATTATTCCTGTGTTGATCCGCTCAAAAGACGAAGAAGCAAATAAGAACAATGAAGACGAAGATTTCTGGATCGATGAAAAAAATCGCCAAATTGAGATTAGCGAAAAAGGCTATGAAAAAATTGAGCGCTTCTTAATTGAAGTGGGCGAACTTGGTGAAAACGAAAGCTTATATAGCCCAAGTCGTCTACCATTGTTGGCGCATGTTCAAGCAGCGATTCGTGCCCACCATGTATTTGTCAAAAACGTTCACTATATTGTGGATGAAGGCGAAGTCATCATCGTTGATGAAAACACAGGCCGTACCATGCCTGGTCGTCGTTGGTCAGAAGGCTTACATCAAGCAGTAGAAGCCAAAGAAAACGTCGAAATTCAGGCAGAGAACCAAACGCTCGCCACAACGACTTTCCAGAATTACTTCCGTCTGTATGAAAAGTTGTCTGGTATGACAGGTACAGCTGATACTGAAGCTTCCGAGTTCAAATCTACTTATGACCTAGATGTCATTGTTATTCCAACGCATGAGCCAATTGCTCGTATCGATATGGATGACCAGATTTTCTTGACTAAGTTAGGTAAATATAAAGGTATCATTCGCGAGATCAAAGAAATTCAAGCCAAAGGTGCGCCAGTACTGGTCGGTACAGCGACGATTGAAGCCAGTGAAGAGTTGTCTTATTTGCTCGACCAAGAAGGCGTGAAACACAATGTCTTGAATGCTAAGCAGCATGAGCGTGAGGCAGAAATCATCGCCCAAGCGGGTAGTCCAACATCAGTCACTATTGCGACTAATATGGCCGGTCGTGGTACGGATATTATCCTTGGCGGTAACTGGCAGTCGTTTATCGAAGATATCGACGCGGTCAGTCCAGAAGAGATGCAGCGCCTAAAGGATCAATGGCAAGTCAAGCATGACAAAGTGGTTGAAGCTGGTGGCTTGCATATTATTGGTTCTGAGCGCCATGAATCACGCCGTATTGATAACCAGCTGCGTGGTCGTGCCGGTCGTCAAGGCGATCCTGGTATGTCGCGCTTTTTCTTATCGCTCGAAGATGACTTAATGCGTATCTTCGCAGGCGATCGCGTGGTCAATATGATGCGTGCGATGGGTCTCAAAGAAGACGAAGCCATTGAACATAAAATGGTATCCAAATCGATTGAAAACGCGCAAGGCAAAGTTGAGAGTCGCGATTTTGACGCTCGTAAAAACCTACTGAAATACGATGATGTGGCCAATGAGCAGCGTAAAGTGATCTATGGTCAGCGTGATGATCTATTAGCAGAGATGGATTTATTAGAAGCCATCGAGGTGATGCATCACGAAGTATATAACGCGATGATCAATCAGTTTATTCCACCTGGCTCTATTGATGATCAGTGGAATATTGACGGATTAGAAGACGAATTAGAAGACGAGTTCAAAATCTCAATGCCAATTAACGATTGGTTGGATGAAGATCGTCGTCTAGATGAAGAAGGCCTGCGTGAAAAAATCGTTCAAACGGCGATAGATCGCTATCACAGTCGCCGTGAGCAAATGGGTGAAAAGGATGCCGCCCAACTTGAGCGTCATTTCATGCTACAGAGTCTAGATAAGCATTGGAAAGAGCACTTAACGCAGATGGACCAGCTACGTAAAGGTATTCATTTGCGTGGTTATGCACAAAAAAACCCTGAACAAGAATATAAGCGTGAGTCGTTTGAACTGTTCCAAATGATGCTTGGTGCGATTAAGTCTGAGACCGTACAAGACTTGTCACGTGTGCATATTCCAACTAAGGAGGAGCTAGAAGCATTAGAAGCTCAGCAACGTGAGAACGCTGCCCATATGCAAATGCAGTTTGAGCATGACGATGTAGATAATTTAGACAGTGGAGCAAGTAACTCAGCTGCACAGCCGCAACCTCAAAATCGTTCTGTAGCTAGCGCAGCAGCAGCGGCTTCAGTAGCAGGTAGCACAGCCGGTGAGCCAAACCCATACGCAGGTATGAATATTAGCCGCAATGCGCCTTGTCCTTGTGGTTCAGGTCTCAAATACAAGCAGTGTCATGGTAAAATATAGTCACTAATCATGGCAAGATGATAGCTATGTACTAAAAAAGTTCTTGTTTGAAGAAGCCCTTATCTAAAATAGATGGGGGCTTTTTTATATCTGCTAGTTAATTTATCCAATGTTAAAATTTGCTAGACTAAGACCCACAAACACTTTGTATTGATTACTTACAAATTCAACATAGGCGTGAATTTATGGACACGCTATAGTGATTAACATATTTATTTGGGAGAGTGTTATGAGTGTAGAATTCTTAAAAAAAGTACGCAGCTCAGTAGTTTTAACAAGTTTGTTGGCTGGCGCCTTGACGGTTAGTGCCTGTCAAGAGCAACCAGAGCCAGAAGCGGGTATGGAAGGCGTCAATACAGAAGAGTCTGTTCCAATGTCAGCGGAGCCTGCTGAACCTAATGATGTCGTCGTCGATACCGAAGACGCTTCGCTTAATGAGGTAGAAGGTGATACGACCGCTTCAGTAAACAGCGGCGTCATGCAGATGTCGTATCTATGTACACCCGAACTAAAAATTGAGGCGACTTATAAAGAAGATACCAACCAAGTTGTTGTCGCAACTGATATGGGCACAGTCACTTTGAATCAGACCAATGAAGGTAGTAATCCTGAAGCGTTTGAAGTGGCAACCGCAATTGATGGCGGTCAAGGCTTCACACAATGGCGTGTAGGGCACGAAGATCGTAAAACTGGCGTTATGCGTACCGCTGGTGCAGATGAGTCAAATGTTAATACATTCGAGTGTAATGAAGTTTCATAACTGGTCTGCAATACCTTGTCTGCAATAATTGGCAAATAGTAAGTGTAAAAAAAGCAACGCTAAGCTAGCGTTGCTTTTTTATTTTTCCGAATAGTCTTTATTAATATAAGCTTGTAGTGACTAAGCTATAAGCGCTTATTTTAACTCTGTCTTATCAGAGCCACGAGCTAGCAGACCTTCTTCCACTACGTCTAACTCTTCATGCTTGAGCTCCACTTGAATACTATCAGTATGTATATGGGTGCTTTTGTTTATTTCGATATCTTGAATAGCATAAGTGTCTTTGGTAATAGTGGCTACCTGACGTGATAGTACGATTTCAATGGGTTCATCGCCCACTTCTATTTGTTTACCATTAATAGTAACCACAGCTTTGCTGTCAAGCGATGGCTCTACATGGCGTAGAATATCTTTTTCATCATAGTTGCCAGATAGCAGGTCTTGACTCTCCGCATCGTGATAGTCGGTGCGTACAGTAATATACTCTTCTATCAGCTCGATAGGTACATCGATGGTTTTGGTACGAGCATGTTTGGTAACAGTAACTTTACCAACATCTAAACGCTCTTTGTTAATAACAGGTCGTTCTTCTAATAATTCAAGATGACCAACGTTGACGGTATTCTTAATATCGCCTGCTTCCTTCCTTCCTTCTACACTACTATCACCTGTATGATCTAAATTATCTCTGTATAGGCTACCATTATTATCAGTAATTTTATTGTCGTTAGTAGACATAAGTATTTCCTTATTATATAGGCATCATGGATTATAAATTTTTAAAGCTATCTATACGGTTTAAGATACTAAATATAGTGACCGTTTATCAGTATGAATCATGCAACAAAATGCATTCAGTCACGTTAAAAAATACCGATCAATAAAAAAGACCAGAGAGAGTCTCCGGTCCTTTTATCAGATAGCAGTATTTCACTATCTTTTATCTAGTACGTCATCAAGTTACGTTGCTTCAATAGATTACATACCACGAGCATGTCGTACATCATCTGCTGTAATGCCATCACGATCTACCAAATTGCCTTCACGATCAACCACGTTACCATCGTTATCTACATCTAGCTCTTCACGCTGAATGGTTTCAACCAAAGTTTCGGTGTGATGTTCAGTTGTTTTTCCAACGCTCACTTCTTCAGCAACATAGGTGTCTTTATTTACACGAGCACGTTCAGCTTCTAGCTCTACTTCGACAGTTTCGTTATCGCCTAAATCACCAATACGGCGCTCTGTTGGACGATCTACAGTTGTACGCTGAATATTCGCATGTTCTTCTTCCAGGTCTACATTAACGTTACGCTCTTCAGTAACCACATGTTTGCCTACTTTTACCAAACCAGCAACAATACGGTCTTTATTCACAGTAAGTCGCTCTTCTAGTAGCTCCAACGTGTTTGGCGCTTCATATGCGTTGTCTGTGATATCCATACGCTCTTCAACTGGTAAAGCATCTGCAGTAAAAGCTTGTTGATCCTTCTCATACTGCTCTTTATAGCTGTACTGGTAATCATGATCGTATACATCCATAGCTTCTACTTGTGTTTTGGTTAAGCTATCAAAGAATACATCGTCTCCTACAATACGTGCTAGACCAGCTGGTACCAACACCTCTTTTGAACTAAACCAACCACCAGCATCGACAATCAAATAACGGATACGCCCAGTAGTGTCTTCTACTAATGCACCTTCAATTTTACCGATTTTTTCTTCATTGATACCATAGGCTGTTTTGTGTGTTGGATCATAATAATCATCACCAATGAGTTCTTGGTGAGTTGCTTGAATGTCTTTTAAACGGATTAGTTGACTCATTATTGTATTCCTTATTCGCGAGTTTATTTTTATAATTTAATAGTTAATGTCGTTATTAATTTCGTGCAAAGTAATATGTACTACAGTTAACGGTGGACCAAGTAAATAGCTTCCCTATCAACTTGTAACTACTCTATCATCGTGATTTTTGATGAGATATAGGAGCAAGGTAGCAAAGTGTGCACTTGCCGTAATGGCATGTAAGAGGCTGTAAACGGTATAACAGAATCAAGGGTGCAAATTAACGTCAGCTTACAATTTGCAATATTTTCTATGTATTTCAAGTAGATAAATATAAAAAACCGCTTGGTCTGATACCAAGCGGTTTTAGAAAGTATTCAATTAAATTATTTAGACGGACTGTAGTCTGATGATTAGATGCTTATCTAAGCCTGCGCTATTAAAGCAGTTCGATAGCTACTGCCACCGCTTCACCGCCGCCAATACATAGCGTGGCAATACCTTTTTTACCGCCAGTACGCTTTAGAGAGTTGATAAGCGTAATAAGGATACGAGCACCTGAACAGCCTACTGGATGACCAAGCGCGCAGGCACCGCCTTCGATATTGACTTTAGCATGGTCAATTTTCAGCTCGTCCATTGCAGCCATGGTAACCATCGCAAAGGCTTCATTGATTTCCCATAAATCTACGTCTTCTACTGACCAACCAGCACCTGCTAATACTTTTTCAATGGCACCGATTGGCGCAATAGTGAATTCGCTCGGATGACGAGAGTTTGAGGCAGTAGCGACGATGCGAGCTTGGTAATCAAGACCTTCAGCTTTTGCTTGTGACTCTTTCATAACCACGACAGCTGCAGCACCGTCTGAGATTGAGCTAGCGTTTGCGGCGGTAATGGTACCGTCTTTAGCAAATGCTGGGCGCAGCGTAGGAATACGATCAGCGTTAGCAAGGGCAGGCTGCTCATCGGTATCGACAGTTTGCTCACCTTTGCGAGTTTTAAACGTGACAGGTTCGATTTCATCTTTGAAATGATTGTCTTTGATAGCAGTTAAAGCGCGATTCAGCGATTCAATAGCAAACTCATCCATCTGCTCACGTGTATAACCTTTTTCATCTGCCATTTCTTGAGCAAACATGCCCATAAGCTTACCAGTATCGGCATCTTCTAGACCGTCCAAGAACATATGGTCTTTAACTTCTTTGTGGCCCATACGGTAGCCACCACGTGATCCTGGCATAATGTATGGTGCATTGGTCATTGATTCCATACCACCTGCAACAGCGACGTTGAAGCTGCCCGCTTTGATACCATCATGCGCTTGCATGACTGCTTTTAGGCCTGAGCCACAAAGCTTATTGATCGTAACAGCACCAGTTGCATCCGGTAGACCTGCTTTACGCATAGCTTGACGCGCCGGGCCTTGACCTAGACCTGCAGTCAGGATACAGCCCATAATGACTTCATCAATGCTGTCAGCACTAACACCTGAACGTTTAACAGCCGCTTTAATAGCAGCGCCGCCCAGCTCGGTAGCACTCATGTCTTTTAGTGCGCCTTGAAAGCCACCCATTGGTGTACGTGCACCGTTTAAGATTACAATTGCATCATTTGACATCGTTATTATTCCCTGTTGTGTTTTTTGATTAAGTATCTACCCAAGAAATCAGATGCCAATTGGCTAGCTTCTGTTTATATTATAAGCATCTGTCTTCTTCAGTGTTTGGTTTATGCTAGCTCATCTAATCGTATGCGTACCACTTTATCAGTAATGGTTTCTAATTTTTCAATTTTTTCGATAGCAAGATTCATCTGACTCTCGACCACAGGTAGCGTCAGAATAATCACAGGTACCTGACCTACTTTATGTGCAGGCTTTTGCAAGATGGCATCGATATTGATACCAGCATCACTTAGGATGCGAGTAATATCTGCCAGTACACCTGGGCTATCATAAGCATGCACCCGCAAATAATATCCAGTCACCATCTGATCAGCACGTAATATAGGCGTGTCTGATAGCTGTTCAGGAATAAATGCTAAATGCGGAACATGATGACCATGGTTATTTTGATCGCTGTTACTCTGATCGTTGCTGTCTTTGCTACCGAGTACACGAATCAAGTCCATGACATCAGCCATCACTGCAGAGGCTGTCGCACCAGCACCGGCACCATCGCCGCAATAGAGCGTTTGCCCAAGTGGGTGTGAGTTGACCAGTACGGCATTTTTCACACCATTGACGTTAGCCAGTAGCGCATCTTGCGGGATAAGTGTCGGGTGTACCCGTAATTCAACACCTGCGTCACCAGCTTTTTCACTATCTCGGCGTACGGCAAACCCTAAATGTTTGATGCGGTAGCCAAGTTCTTCAGCGTAGTTTACATCTTGTAGGGTAATACCAGTGATACCTTCACAGTATACTTTGTCAAACTGTAGTGGAATACCAAAGGCGATAGAGGCGAGTAGTGCTAATTTATGAGCAGCATCGATACCTTCAACATCAAAAGTAGGATCCGCTTCTGCATAACCTAACTCTTGCGCTTCGCTTAATACATCGGCAAAAGGACGACCCTTGTCACGCATTTCTGTCATGATAAAGTTGCCAGTACCATTGATGATGCCAGCGAGCCAGTCGATTTTGTTGGCAGCAAGTGCTTCACGCATCACTTTGATGATTGGAATGCCACCTGCCACCGCTGCTTCATAAGCGACGTGTACATTATTCTCTTCAGCGAAGGCAAAAATTTCATTACCATGTTCAGCAAGCAAAGCTTTGTTTGCCGTGACTACATGCTTGCCGTTTTTGATAGCCTGCATAATGACGTCTTTTGCTAAGGTAGTACCACCAATCACTTCGATAACAATATCGACGTTATCGCTTGCGGCAATTGCCATCAGATCGCTGTTTTGCATGATATTGGCATCAATATCATCACGCTGACGACGCGTACCCACTTCGGTAATAATAATGTCGCGTCCGCTACGGCGTTTTAGCTCATTTAAATTGTCGTTGATCAGATTGATCACGCCCGTTCCGACGGTGCCCAGACCAAGTATCGCTAGTTTGATGGAATTACTCACAGTATCCTCAAGAGGTTAAATACAATAAAGTAAGTATAAGCAATGACAGTATCAAATGAGGCTGCAACAAAAAACATAGCGTTTGTGTGCATTGTCTAGTCCTGTCTGCTTATTTACTTCATCATAGTTGAATAAAAAAAGCGCAAATAAAAAGGGTGTTACTCATTTTGCATCGTGCTTTATCGTATCATACCGACAAGGCGTTGTGACGTCTACAAATGTCATAAAGGTCATGTCATAAATATCAATGTTATAAAGACAACATTATCAAGGTTATATCAGCTGACGATTGTACAAAAGTGTTAGCTTCAATCTTGTTTGGCATATGCATATGTCATTTATGCTTAGTGGCTCATATTAGTCACTTTAATATGAGTAACTAATATTAATAACTCAAGTTGTTAGTTAGCGCCTACGGCTTGTGCCAATTCTGCTGCAGGTAGGTAGCCCCCTACTTGCTGTCCTGTTTCGGTAAACACAGCAGGGGTGCCGCGCACACCAAGTTTTGACCCTAAAGCCATATGCTCTTGGACAGGATTGACACAGCTAGGGGCTTGCACATTGGCACCGATTTTTGCTTGATCCATCGCCGCTTTACGATCCTGACTACACCAGATAGCTTCCATCTTTGGAACAGACTGTTGACTGCGTGGCCAAGCTAAATAACGAACTTCGATACCACGTGCATTGATATCATCCATTTCTGAATGTAGTTTGCGACAGTAGCCACAGTCTGCATCGGTAAAGGCGTAAATGACGGCTTTGGTTTCACCTTGAGCTGGATAAATTACCATGTCTTTTTTATCGACGGCTTTTAGTGCTTCTTGTGCGGTCGTAGCAGTTAAGGCGGCACTGATATCGACCGGAGCGGCATCACCCACAGCGATAATCTGACCTTGAATAATATGCTTACCCGCTTTATCAGTAAAGAAAGGAGGTAGGCCTTCAGCAGTCACCCAATAAATGTCATCCATATCTGTCGGTACAGCTGAAACGATAGTTTCCTCAATACCAGAGCTTTTTAGATTCGCCTGTAAAGCTTGTACCACGGTTGCATCATTATCAGCTGAGGGCTTAGTAGTAGTGGTTTTTGTCTGTACAGCGTTTACAACGCTGGTATTGCTGGTTGCATCAGCGGCATTGTTTGAGCAGCCAGCAGCGATACCAACCAGCAGAGCACTCATCATAAAACGAGATAGAACGGTACGAGAAAGAGGGTTACGTAAGGTGGTATTTTTGATAGTGGGGAACGGCATACGGGTTTCCTATAGGCGTCTCGCCTAATCATGAGTTCGTTGTAAAAAGCGCTGTGAACTTTTCTATATAGTAATGTGTCTTAGTACTGTTTTAAAGGTTTAACATTAAAGAAGTTTTTACAACTTATTGATAATAAAAGATAGGCAGTAATAGCCTTCATATTACCATATTTGTGCTAAATAGTAGTGAAGGGAAGGTAGCCAAGAAGTATAAGTCAGGCCAACTTTAAAGAATAGCTATCAGTATAAATTTAAAAAATAAGATACATTTGTGCTATTTAATATAGTTGCTTGAACTTGTAGTCTAAAGCTAATCGCATTATTTTCATAAAATATTATATAAAATACTTTTTACGAACCATCTGAGAACGACTTACTTTAACAAATTTGCTTTAAGGAGCACGCATGGCAGGTGCCAGTTTATTAACCTTACTCGATGACATCAGTATCTTAATGGATGATGTAGGCGTCATGACCAAAGTCGCCGCCAAAAAAACCGCAGGCTTAGTTGGTGATGATTTGGCGCTCAATGCAGAGCAGGTTACAGGGGTTAAGCCAAGTCGCGAACTTGCTGTCATTTGGGCGGTTGCCAAAGGCTCGGCCGTGAATAAGGTGATTTTAGTACCAGCGGCGCTCTTGATCAGTTATTTTATTCCGTGGTTGATTACCCCGCTGTTGATGCTCGGAGGACTGTATCTGAGTTATGAAGGGGCTGAAAAGGTCATTCATAAATTTTGGCCAAAACTGCTGCCTCATGATGAAGAGCAAAACGCCCGCCTAAAAGCCAACGCGGATGATGATATAGACTTAGTTGCCTTTGAAAAAGACAAAATCAAAGGCGCGATACGTACTGATTTTATTTTATCAGCTGAGATTATTGTTATTTCCTTAGGCGCGGTCACAGCTGCTGGTGGCGATATTGTCCAAAAAGGTATCGTGCTCTCGATTGTAGCTGCTGTGGTAACAGTCGGTATCTATGGCTTGGTTGCAGGCATTGTCAAAATTGATGATGCAGGTCTACATCTGATCGAGAATTCTCAGTCAGGTGATAGCAAGCGCAAGTTTGGTGAGTTTATGCTTGCAGCTGCACCAAAGCTTATGAAGTTCTTATCGATAGCAGGTACGATTGCGATGTTCCTAGTTGGTGGCGGTATTATCGTCCACGGTATTGGCTTTTTACATCATAGCGTAGAAGACATTGCTCATCTTACTGGTGTGTTTGAAGGATTGACCGCTTCATTATTGAACGGGCTGGTCGGGCTGATTGTTGGTGCTATTGTAGTGGCCATTATTACAACCATTGGCAAAATGCGTGGTAGTGATTCTACTGCGCACTAAATCAGGATAAATGCGCCAAAGAGTATAGGCGTCAACAATAGACTGGTTAGTGTATCATTGCATCGTCAGTTACCTATCACTATCAAGCCAATAATATAAAAAGCCCCGATACTTATAAGTATCGGGGCTTTGTCTTTTGTATTCTTACCTTTTTTATATTATGGCTTTTTAGCTATCGTCGCTGGTAACATCAGTTTCCGATTTTTCTACTTGTGTCGGTTTTTTATGATCTGACTTAGGCTTACGACTGCGCGCTTTTGGTACTTTTGGCGTAGTCAGATTAAACATACCAGTCTGTGGTAGTAATTGCTCAGCCACATTTTCGATCATGTTTTTATAGCTGGCGATGGTCGTCTTAGACTTAGCTGCCTGACTGTCATCTTTGTCCGCTTCTGTAGCAGTGTCTTCTACTGCTGAGTCAGTCATTTGCTCAGTTTCTGCTGCTATGTTTTCTGCATCCTTAGCTTCTGACTGAGCACGCTCGATTTCTAGCAGTTGCTCACTATCAGAACTGATATCATCAGTTTGAACCTGATTCGCAAGGGCAGTCGCTTCAACGTCATGCGCATCCACTGCGCTATCAGCTTGCTCTGCGTCACTTGCCTGTGCAGCTGTTACGCTCAATACAGCTGGTTCCTGATAATCAGGGTGCTGACCGCGTGGATCGTTGCTAGCACGCTTAGCAATAGCGCGTGGCTCAACGTCTGTCTTTCCCTGTACTGCTGCAAATTGACTGACCGCTTGCGTCATCATTTCAAAGCGTGTGAGGTAATCGGCAGCCAATGGTTGATAGCCATAGTTGCTAAAGTCGAAGCTCTGGCTAGCAGCATCAGAACTATTATCAGCGTTCTGAACTTGCTCATTATGCAACGCAATGGTCGCGATAAAGCAATTGATAACACCTTCTTCTGCTAAGCGGGCTTGTGCTTCTGGTAGCGTTGCACGAATGAACTCGCCAACCGTACCGCGTATTGCTGGCACACTGGTAGCAGTTGGTTTGTTCACTTGAGCGGATTGCTGACCAAGTACTGCGCGTGGATCGTTACTCGCTTGCCCAAATTTCTCTGCAGTCACATAACGTGCACCAAACAATGCTTCATGTGTCAGCTCAAATGCTGAGTTGCTCACATTACTTGCGTTCGCGCTATCACTATCAGACTGAGTTTTTTCAGTTTTACTACTCTTACTTACATCGTTAGCAGTCTTAGTTTCCTGCTGTTTTGAGGTCTCTGTAGTTTCTGCTACATCAGCTGCTACTGACGTGGGCGTTTCTGACTGATTCTCTGTATTACTCGTAGAAGTCGATGGTGCTTCTACAGCGCCAGCCGCTTCTTTAGCTTCAGCAGCCTGCTCATGCTTAGGTGCATCCTTTTGCACTTTAGCTTGTTCGGTAGATTTATGCTTATCATCATTTGTCTGACTAGCATGAGTTTCTACCGTGCTCTTGTCGTTGTCAACTTTACTATCAGCGTTCTGAGTACTGGTGGTTTGCTTATCAGTGTTCTGCCCATGGCTACTGCGCTTATCAGAACGCTCATCTTTTACCACGTTGTTTGTCGCGCTTCGCTTCTCACTAGATTGAGTCTTAGCCTGCGCGGACTTGCTATCGTCTAAAGATAGGTGAACCACTTCAGAAGCTTTTAGTTCAGTTGGCGCTTCATTAACTTGTAGCACAACTTCGTTAGGGTCTTGATTACGGCGTGCGCTAGATTGATTTTTACTATTGGTAGTATCGTTATTTCTAGCATTCTGCTGCTTGCTGTGTTTGACGTTGTCAGCCGTTAGTGTCTCACCGCGCTCTAGTTTACCGCGTGAGCCACGTTGGCTATGCGATTTACGCTTAGAACGGGTTTGCTCACTTGCTGTAGAGCTGTTTTCATCATCAGTATCATTACGCTCGCTTGCATTACGATTACTGTTTTGACGGTTATTACGATTACGCTCGTTTGTACGTCTACTATCGTTCTGACGCTTGTCTTGCTGTTTTTGGTCTTGAGTATCAGACGGTTTGTTATCAGCATTTTCTGAGCTACTGTTTGCGTTACTAGTCGTGTCGTCAGTTGCTTCTTTTCTCTGACGTGGTTTAGAAGATCTAGATTTACGCGGCTTACGTCTTCTTCTATCTTCATTGCTGTTGTCGTCAGTATCGCTTTCATTGCGACGTGCTTGCTGACGATTAGCGTTGTTATCTGACTGTTGGTTGTCGTTTCTTTGGCTGTTGTTTTGTTGATTTGACTGCTCACGGTTTGAATCAGTGTTATTCAATGCATTGCTATCAACTTGACCAAAAGAGCCTAAACTTTGCGCACCAGTATTTACGATTGCTTCGATTGCTTCAGCAGCATCTCGGCTAGTAACACTAGGTGTCGTAGTCGCTTGCGGTGCTTGGGCAAATAGATTTGATAACCATGCAACGGCTTTCGGTTGAGCAGCAGCTTCGACGCTCTGTGTTTGCGATGCTACTGGTGCAGCAACACTAGCGGTTTTACTGGCTTGCGGTGCCTGCGCAGACGAAACGTCGTTGGTGTTTTTGTGATTACGACGGTCATTGCTATGATTTACTGTATCGTTTTTCGTTTGCGCAGCTGTATTCTGCTGTGTGTTTGAGCGGCTATGCTTATTATTACCATTTGCTGTTTTACGAGGCTGACGAGTAGGTTGCTGCTCTGGACGCTCTTTTTCAGCAGTTTGCCAGTCAACGTTATAGCCAAGGTCACTGTGCTCTTGCTGCTGTGTATCCGTGATACGCTCATAGCTCGATGGAGCAAAGCCATCACGGTTGAAGTGTAGTTTGAAGTTTGGGGATTCTAAATGTGCATGTGGCAAAATCGTGATGCGCGTGCCACTGTCTTGCTCAAGATAAACCAAGCTATCGCGCTTTTCGTTTAATAAGAATGCGGCGATGTCTGTTGGCACTTCAGCTTGGACTTCACCTTGGCGTTCTTTAAGGGCGATTTGCTCAATTTGACGCATGATAGATAGCGACAATGAACGCAGGTCACGAATCATACCATTGCCATGACAACGTGGGCAGATATAACCAGTTGACTCTTCTAACGAAGGACGTAGACGCTGACGGCTCATTTCCATTAGACCAAATTTAGAAATATCACCAAACTGGACACGTGCACGGTCATATTTGGTCGCGTCGATTAGACGTTTTTCTACTTCTTTTTGGTGCTTGTTATCATTCATATCAATGAAATCAATAACAATCAAACCACCCATATCACGCAAACGTAGTTGACGAGCAATCTCATCAGCTGCTTCTAAGTTGGTATGGTAAGCGGTCTCAGCAACATCTGAACCTTTGGTTGACTTAGCTGAGTTGATATCGATAGAAACCAACGCTTCTGTTTGGTCAATAACGATCGAGCCACCTGATGGCAGACGAACTTCGCGCTGATAAGCGGTTTCGATTTGTTTTTCGATATTAAAACGCGAAAACATTGGCTCATAATCAGTATATTTGCGTAGCTTTTCAGCTTGTTTTGGCATTACTGCATCAATAAAGCCAGCTGCTTCGATATAAGCATTTTCGTTATCAATCCAAATCTCAGCGATATCATCACGCAGATAATCACGAACCGCACGTGTAACAACGCCAGCTTCTTGGTGAACTAAGCGCGGTGATGGGTATTTTTGGTTTTGTTCTTGGATAGCTTGCCAGATATTAAGCAAATGGTTCAAGTCATGCTGCAAGTCTTCTTGGGTTTTGCCAATACCAGCAGTACGAATGATGACACTCATGCCTTTTGGCAGATCCAGATTGCCCAGCATACGTTTCATGTCTTCACGTAGCTTGCCTGAGATTTGGCGTGAGATACCACCGCCGCGAGGATTGTTTGGCATCAATACTAGATAGCGACCAGCTAACGATACATACGTTGATAGAGCAGCGCCTTTGTTACCACGCTCTTCTTTTTCAACTTGAACGATTAGCTCGTCGCCTTCTTTGATCAGTTTTTTGATGTTCTCATCACGTGGATTGCCGCTTAGGTATTCGGCAGAGATTTCACGAATTGGCAAGAAACCTTGGCGCTGTGAGCCATATTCCACAAATACAGCTTCAAGCGATGGCTCAACACGAGTCACATGACCTTTATAGATGTTAGATTTTTTTTGCTCGCGAGTACGGTTTTCTAGGTCGAAATCGTACAAATGATTGCCTTTACATAAGGCGACACGAATCTCTTCGTTTTGAGTTGCGTTGATTAAAATGCGTTTCATATTTGTATCCTATGAGTACGCATGACAACAATAAGACAGTCTTTAAGACATAGTGGCAAGTGTGGCTAATATTGTGATTAGCATGTGTAGATGTTTATTAACGATAGAACGTAAATCGTGGGTTTATAAAGCACAGGGGGCTTTTTCAATGGCTTCTTTTTTACCTGAAGTAATGAGCAGTGCTCATGTTAATATCAGTAATATAGGGCGTAAGGCTATGGTACATATATCTTATCATCAGTAAACTTGGTACATATATGACTATGTCAGCAAGTCAAAGCGCTCTTGTTCTCAGTACATTCTATTGGTAGTGATTTCAGCGCACGTTGTAGGCGTGAGCGAGGGTCATTTACAGTTCTAAAAAATACTGATATTAAAAAGGTATGGTGCTGTTGCCATTCATCCATCAAAGTCTAACAATAATATCGCGGTCATGATTACTACTATATAGTGGCGTCATTCAGCGATTGTCTGTTCAGGCGAAGCAATTGGTTACTCTTTGTTTATCGTTCTTTGTATAACGTCAATAATATCTCGGGTATCTCAAGGTTAGGTGTCGCAGCTTTTGTTATCAGCGGGGCGTACTTGGCAAACAGAATAATGGACCAGCTTATCAGCGTGGTGTCGTATTTACATTGTTATCGTCATCTGTTTGACCACCGATACTTAGGCAGCTATCGAGTTACTTTTCGATTCTAACGCTAAACTACCCATACTTGCTCAACTATGCTGGCATAAAGAACCATCAGATAAATAGTCATTAAATAATGATTGGTTATCGAGTACGGTCGTTGTCATGCAATTAGTGAGTCAATGTGGTGTTGTAATCGGTCAATAAGCTGATTTATTGTCAGCGTTATTAACGCGATGGTATTTAGTGTCACTATTTATTTTATGGTACCGAATAACATTCAGTACAGTATTTTTAATTTATAGGGCTATATTTGGTAAGTAGTACCTCTAAGTAAATAATGTGCCCTAAAATCAGATGAAACGTGTCATGTCAGCAGAATAGATAGTGTTAACCTCTTTGCTAGCAAGTAGTAGTAAACTGACAAGTAGTAAAACGGTGGTCAACTATTTGTAACAACAATGATTATTGCTGTCGCATCTGCTTAATTGTCGCTCAACATGCTAAACTATAGCAAATCTTTGTGTAAATACCTAACTAAAAATGACAAACTCAAAAATGACTGACGACGCTCCTACTCATGAAGCCCCTGCTATTTTCAATAGCAAAACACGCCCGCAAAGCGCTGATGATGAGATTAGCAACTTCGGTAAAGTGAACTACCTTGAAGTAACGCGCCATCAACATGATCAGCGTTTGGATAACTTTTTGTTAAACCGCTTAAAAGGTTTGCCAAAATCGCATATCTATAAAATGATTCGCTCAGATGAGATACGTGTTAACAATAAACGCTGCAAAGCACACGATAGAGTGCAGCGTGAAGATGTGGTACGTATTGCCCCTGTAGAGCTGGCGACGCGTGAAAAACCAATTATTAGTACCGAATTTGCCAACAGCCTGCTGGCTCGTGTGGTCTATGAAGACGACGGTTTGCTTGTATTAAATAAGCCGTCTGGCATCGCCGTACATGGTGGCAGTGGTTTAGACTTTGGGGTTATCGAAGCAATGCGTGAAGTGACAGGTAAAAAATACCTAGAGCTGATACATCGCATCGACAAAGATACATCAGGGCTACTGATGATTTCCAAAAAACGCTCAACGCTTAAAGTATTGCAGCAATATTTGGTAGATAAGACCATTCAAAAGCACTATCTATGTCTTGCCAAAGGGCAACCAGCGCTTAATGAGCAGCGTATCAATGCGCCGTTGCTACGTTATACGCTTGCTAGCGGTGAGCGCCGAGTTAAAGTCGACGCTCAAGACGAACAAGCAAAGGAAAGCCAAACCGATATCATTATCCATGATCGTTTTACGATTAATGATCAGCCAGTAAGCTTAATCGAAGCCAAGCCATTAACGGGTCGTACTCATCAAATCCGTGTGCATTTAGCCCATATTGGTCATGCCATCCTAGGTGATGATAAATATAACGTTCATGACAAATCAGGCGTCCATCGTCTATGTCTACACGCATGGCGCTTAGATATTCCAGGCTACGAGACTATTACTGCACCATTACCAGACGACATGGCAGATTGGCTACCAGAGACAACGAAGTTACCTGAGTAGCTGTTAAAAACAAACTCTAAAGCCAAACTATTTTATATACTCCTAAACGTCACGAACTCTTATTTTTACGAATAAGTCGCCGTGACGTTTTAGTATCTGCTATTTATTATTCATTAAGGTAAATTCATGATTAAATCAACGACAACTTCAGAGCGTATTATAAAGGCTCAACCATTAGCAGAACATCGTTTGTCAGATAAGACATTGATTATTTTTGATTGGGACGGCACGCTAATGGATTCAATTGGTTTAATCGTTGAATCTATGCATGTGGCTGGGGAGGCACACGGGTTTAAGACGACTGATAAAGCTGTAAAAGATATCATTGGTCTGAGCTTAATGAACGGAATTAGAATTTTATATCCTCAGGCAAACGACGTGCAGTTGATTGCCATTCAGCAAACCTATGCAGAGCACTATATTGCCAATAGTCACAGCACACCACTTTTTGAGCCGATAGAGCATATGTTACAAACTTTGCAACAGCAAGGTAAAACGCTCGCTGTAGCAACTGGTAAAAAAAGAAAAGGGTTGGAGCGTGTATTAGATGCTTCAGATAGCCATGAGTATTTTGCGATTACGCGTTGTGCTGATGAGTCAGGATCAAAACCTGATCCTCAGATGTTGACTGATATCTTGGACTATACGCAGCAGCAGATTGCTGACGCTGTGTTTATTGGCGACAGTATCTATGATATTCAGATGGCAACAGCATTAGGCATGACTAGTATAGCGGTAGACTATGGTACGGCAACAAGTGTAGAGCTTGCTGCGCAAAATCCAACCTATCAAGTGGATACTCCACAAGCGCTAGTTGATTTGTTATGCAGGTAGCGCTATTTTTATAATCTTCATTGTTTTGTTAGCATACCGATAACAATAATGAATTAAAAAAACAGACAACAAAAAAGGGTTTATCGTAATAGCGATAAACCCTTTTGATTAGAGAGTTTAGTAACTATTTGCTCTCTTTTTCGCCGCTCTCTTTCTCAATAGCGTCTTCTAACTCAGCGCCTTCTAGCAACGCAAAAGATGACTCAACGATTTTGTCTGCATCAAGTTTATACTCATACCAGTGGCCCATTATCCCAGCCAACTCCTCGAGACCTTCTTTTTTGAGGGCCGAAAATAACTGAATGGTACAATTTAAGCCCAGTTTTTTCAGACGTTTACGAGTCTCAAGTAGGGCGTTTTTGGAAGCACCGTATTTTAGCTTATCTGCTTTGGTCAGTAGGATATGCACTGGTAGCTCACCATCTTTTGCCCAGTGTAGCATCTGCTCATCAAAAAACTTAAGCGGATGACGAATATCTGTCATCAATACCAGACCTGCAAGGCTTGAGCGTGATACCAGATACTCCTCTAGTTCAACCTGCCATTCCTTTTTCATCTCAAGTGGTACAGCGGCATAACCATAACCAGGCAAATCGACCAATCGTCTGTCGCTATCACCGATACTAAAAAAGTTAATCATCTGCGTACGTCCAGGTGTCTTAGACGACCGAGCCAATTGGCGCTGATTGGTTAAAGCATTGATAGCCGATGATTTGCCAGCGTTTGAACGCCCTGCAAAAGCAACTTCTAATCCCATATCAGGAGGACAAAGACGAAAAGTAGGGGCTGACATCAAAAATTCAGTTTGCTGAATTTTCTGACGAGATTTGGTATTGAACAAGGTGTGTTCAGCGGCGACATCGTTAAACGGGGTACTCATAAATGGCTCATTAATCTTAAAAAATTGGATGCGATTATAAAATTTTAGTCAGCTGATGATTCAAGTCATCGGTGTGGTCAAGTAATTAGTAAAGCAATAGGTAAAACAAAGTAAAAGACTGTTTTTCGTTGATACAGTTATGTGTAAATCATAAAAGTAGCTATTTAATATTACTGGCTATTCTATACTATTCCGTGTCTTACTTATTGAAATAACTGCGATTAGCATCATATAAATAGTAGGATAGCATTAAAGTTGGTCAGTCATTAAGACAAGTTCTCAGCTTTAACAAAGCTATATCCAAATCCTCTATGTTTATATGACATATATTGTTACAATGTTTAACGAGAGACGTTTAATAGAACGATTGATGAGACACGTGAAATATCACGAGGAGGTGCTCTATGTTTTCAATCAGTAAACTTCTTAGCACGAGTTATCGCGCTATAACGGCTAGCAGTGCTGCACTATTACTAAGTGGCATTATGATTAACAGCGCAGGTGCGGCGGATATTGCCACAACCTATAATAACTCATGTGCAGTCTGTCACGATAGTGGGGCGCTAAATGCCATAAAAAAAGGTGATAGTGCCAAATGGCAACAGTTGATCAAACAAAAAAGCATGCCGACGCTCATTAAGTCTGTCAAAGGTGGTATGCCGCAAATGCCAGCAGGTGGACTTTGTGACAATTGTAGTGATGACGACTATCGCCAACTTATCGAGTATATGAGCAAATAATTAGCTCATAAAAATATAAAGTAAAGCGCCGGGTTAACAACCTATCTGCGCTTTTTATTTTTGCGTCATATTGTGTATAGTGTTGCCAGAAAACTGACGGATACTATGATTAAGTAGGCAAATGATACAAAGTCTTGCTATAATAATCTAAAATAAACCCTGATGTTAGTAAGTACTTTCAGACTGCTTGTGTCCAAGACCTTAAAATATATGCTACTCTCATAATTAAAGGGGTGGCTATATCAGGTATCTTACCCGTGCAATCACTCTAAATAATGCTTACGCCGAGCTAGTAGGATTTGTATCAATGAAAAAGTTAATCGCTGCTGCCAGCTTATGCGTTGCAAGTTTCAGCGTACAAGCTGCTATTATTGTTCCTGAATATGACGTCAATGCAGGTCAAGAAATTGCAGAAACCGTTTGTGCTGCTTGTCATGGTCTTAATGGCGTCAGTGTTGTTCCTGCACAGCCAAACCTTGGCGGCCAAAATGTAAAGTACCTGTATAAACAGCTAGTCAACTTTAAAGCAGGTTATCGCAAAAACGGTATCATGCAGTCACAAGTTGCTAACCTATCTCAGCAAGACCTAGCTGACGTAGCAGGTTATTATGCTACTCAAGCGCCTTGGGGTGTTGGCTATGGTAATCCTGTGACCAACCAAGAAGCGACTAAGCTATTCTTGGGCGGTGATAAGTCACGCGGCGTTATTGGCTGTGCAGGCTGTCATGGTCCAGATGCTGCAGGTAACACTTGGGCTGCATTTCCAAAGTTAGGCGGTCAGCATGCTGAGTATATTTCAACTCAGCTAAAACTATTCCGTGCCGCTGGACGTGTTGATGATATCGATAGCGATGATCAAAAACGAGTCAATGACGCAGCCAAAGAAGGCGAGATGGGTATGATGCAAACGGTTGCATCAAAACTGTCAGATCGTGACATTCGTATCCTGTCAGACTATGTAAGTGCTATTCACTAATTGAGTCGTACTGATTCAAGACCTGATACTTTGCTTTGCACAGAAGATCATTAAGTAAAGCCACTGAGTACTGAACCGCGTATTGATTTATATCTGAATGACTAAACCCCGATTTCGGGGTTTTTTTATAACTGTTTGTCCCTTATATTAAGACATTGTTTAGATGAATTCATTTACAGAAGCCAGTCGTTGCTCTGTATAATTACAAATTATCGTTATTCACTTTATACCAACCTCAAAACACGATCAGCTGTGTCAAATATGTTCAATCTACTATGCGTAGTATTAGCACTTGTTTGGTTTGCTGAGCTAGTTTTTGTGAATGGTATTAGATCGTTTGGATTGAAATTATGATGATCCGTTATGCCTCTTATTTTATCGCGGCGATACTACCACTATTGCTATTTCGTTGGTTTGCACCTGCGTCAATTGGTGAGATTGATTTTTGGTTGCTATGGCTATTAGCCATGGTATTGGTTGCGCTACCTGTTGTTTATGCTGAGATAGCATTGGCCTATCGTAGTGTCGAAGGACCTCTAGCAGGCATGCAAAAGCTTACTCGTGAGGCAGACGTCAGTCCGATATGGCGCAGCTTTGGTTGGTCGGCGGCGTTAGTCTCTATTGTGATTGCAGCGTTGGTGATATCTGGCGCAAGTACGGGGATATTGTCTGCATTAACTGAGCTAAATAGCGTACCTGATGTACCTAACTTCGCGGTTGCTGCAGGCCTAATGGTCATTGCGGTGCTTTTAAGCTTGCTAGGTGGTGCGCCTCTACCTATTGGTTTAGGACTAATGGTAATAGGACTGCTATTAGGGCTCGCAAACGGTGTGCCAAATACTGGTTTCGCCATGACTGATGTCAGTTTGATGGAGTGGGCACGTGCAGTTGCGTTAGCATTAGTGAGTGTTGGTGCGGGTACAGGACTATACTGGTTCGGTCAGAACTTGGTGAGTAAGCAGACAGTCACAGCTGTAGAATCAAGCAATCAGCAAGCAAAGAACAGAGCTGCTACTCGTGAGTACCATGCAACCAAGCTAGTATTACCGATTTGGGTATTGCAACTGCTGATAGGAGTGGTGGCTTTATTTACTAGTGGTCTGTCATTGCCACCAATTGGACAGTTACTATATTGGGGCGGGGTATTGTTTGTAGCTAGCTACTTGCTACATTATAGTATTCAACAGTTAACGCATAAGTTTGGATTGTTAGTTAGTTTGATAATCACTTTTGCTGTGGCGTTATTATTAGTAGTTGCGATTCCGACAGCATGGCTAGTAGGTATCTTGGTCATTATTAGTAGCATCGCTGTACTAGTATTATCAGTATTTACCGGTTGGCAGATGAAAATCAGTCATTTGCGTAAATCACTAAATTTTAGCAATGAAGCTGTTTATAACTTGTGGCGAGTTGCGATACGTTTAGTCGTACCATTAGCATTGCTATTAGCATTGATAGGTTGGGTGATGCAGTGGTTGAGCTAACAGTTAGTGGCCGTGACAGCAGTGTGCTACAGGCTACTCAAGCTAAGTTAATGACGGTATATCTGGCGTATGCTGAAGATGAGCAGCGCCAGCATTATGTAGCTTTGCAGGTTAAACAAGGTGTTAGTTTGTATGAAGCATTGGTACAAGCGGGATGGCTTGAGAAGTTTGCAGAACTGGCAGAGTGGTGTGAGCAAGTCATAGATATTACCACGCCAACTGCAAAACGTTGGCATGTGGGAATTTACGCACAAAAACAGCCATTAAGCTATTTGCTACAGCCTTTTGACCGTATCGAGGTGTATCGCAGCTTAAGCGCTGATCCTATGTCTCAGCGCAAAAGTAAATCTCGCAGCTAAACCATTAGCTATCTAGACCGATAGGGTTTACTGACTATGACGTTGGCAGACTCTCAATACCTTCGATACGCGTGACCAAACCATTATCATCAAAATAAATCACTAAATGCTGGCTAGCGTTTTTGACATCTGCGATACCTTTACGGCTACCTTCAGTACCTGCTTTATAGTCATAGATGTAATCCCAGCGTTTAGGCTCAAGCGTATCTCGAATTGCAGGGCTACCAAGCGCATAAAGAACTTGGTTTTGATTCATACCTACTTTTAGCTTCTGGGCTTGGTTTTGAGTAATCGCTGTGCCTTGTGGCAAATCAATCTTATAAACACTCAATAATGAGCAGCCAGACATAGCAACAGTAGCGCCAAGCATACTGGTGATAACGATCTTACGTAATGCGCTTGTGGGGCTTAACGGACGGAAATTTAATGTCTTTATCATGGTAAGATGACTCATAAGAAATGAATTAGGTGTGGCCAGCATTAGGTCGTACCAGTCTGACCGACAATCTTGGACAAATGATACGTCATTTACTTGCAATTGCCTACCACTTACGACATTATTTACCAAACACAATCTGAAGAGTGATATTAATTATATTTTAAATTCATAGGCTTGCATCTCGATAATTATAAAATAATAAGCGTGATGTCTGCGTAAGCTCAGTCAGTTTGTTATGAATCATTTACTCTACATTTTACGAAAATAATCATCTTTGATTATTTATCACATATTTTTTATTTGCTAAGGCTTCCACAGTCAAGAGGGATATTATGGCTTCTTTTACCAATCAAGATTTACGTAGAGCAGGACTCAAAGTCACGTTGCCTCGTATCAAAATTTTAGAACTATTAGAGCGCGCAGAGCTGCATCACATGAGCGCAGAAGAAGTATATAAAGCACTTATTGACCAAGGTGAAGACGTAGGTCTTGCCACTGTCTATCGTGTACTGACACAGTTTGAGCAAGCGGGTATCGTTGAGCGTCATAATTTTGAAAACAATCTATCTGTGTTTGAAATTACACAAGAAGAGCATCATGACCATCTAGTTTGTGATGTATGTGGCAAGATTATAGAGTTTCATAATGAAGTCATCGAAGAAGAACAGCTGAAAGTAGCAGAAAAACATGGCTTCAAACTATCTGGGCACTCTCTTGTGCTATATGGTATATGTGCGGAGCAAGCTTGTAGAGACAGTGCGAAATAATTATCTAGTGTGTAAACAAAAATGCTTATTTCTGCTAATAATGTTATAGCGAACCACTGACAATGCTGTGTCGACCAATAAAAAAAAACCCTCGTTATTTATAACGAGGGTTTTTTTTATATGTTTACTCTGTATGGGAAGCTGAAGAATATTAGCTAACATCTAACGATAAACTATCGGCACCTTCATCTAAATTGGTATTACCGTTTTTGCTGCTGAGCTTGATTTTAAGGCGCAGATCGTTAGGAGAGTCAGCATGTAGAATCGCTTCTTTATAGGTTATCTCCCCTTGTTCGTACAAATCAAAAAGCGCTTGATCAAAGGTTTGCATGCCACTGTCTCGTGAGCGTGTCATTACATCTTTGATTTCATGGACTTCCCCTTTACGGATATAGTCACTGATCAGCTGCGAATTTAGTAAAATCTCGATCGCAGCGCGTCGTCCTTTACCATCAGGCGTGGGGATAAGTTGCTGAGCGATAATTGCTTGTAAGTTCAACGACAAATCCATAAACAACTGATTATGGCGATTGGTTTCGAAGAAATGAATAATACGATCGATTGCTTGGTTGGCATTGTTTGCATGCAATGTTGCAAACACTAGGTGGCCTGTTTCTGCGTACTGGATAGCATAGCTCATCACCTCACGGTTACGAATCTCGCCGATTAGGATGACATCGGGTGCTTGGCGTAGCGTGTTTTTTAGGCCTGCTTCAAATGAATGGGTATCGATACCAACTTCGCGTTGGGTAATAATACAACCACGATGTTTGTGAACAAACTCAATAGGATCTTCTATCGTAATAATATGACCATGAGAGTTTTGATTGCGATGTCCTATCATTGCTGCAAGAGTGGTGGATTTACCCGTACCCGTTGCACCAACTAATAGAATAATACCGCGTTTTTTCATAGCCAATTCTTTTAGCGTTGGCGGCAAACGTAACTCTTCGACCGTTGGAATATTATTTTCAATTTTCCGTAAAATCATTCCTGCCATATCACGCTGTACAAACGCACTGACTCGAAAACGAGCTTGCTGTGCTTCATCAGAGATAGCAAACTGACACTCATTAGTATCTTCAAACTCCTTTTGCTGGCTTGGCGTCATTACACCTTTGACCAGTCTCATGGTTTGCTCAGCACTTAAAGGGGTTCTACCGACCGGTAAAATTTTTCCATTCACTTTCATGGAAGGTGCTACGTCAGCCGTAATAAAAAGGTCAGATCCATTTTTGCTGATCATTAACTGTAATAGTTTATCAATGTCCATATCGCACCTGCACTAGAGGTAACTCAATTAAGAAAATATTTAAAATCATACTGTAAAGTTCGTCAGTAGATTGCTACTAGATAATAGTGGATATCACCAATTATTCATTTCTGATGGTCTATATATACTATAGAAACGCTTCAGGCTGTTTTGCATAAGGACGCGCAACATCTTTGCTAATAGTTCCTTTGCCTACCAAGTTCTTTAACGTCTGATCAAGGGTAATCATGCCATCGCCAGCACCCGTTTGAATAGCAGAGTACATTTGAGCGATTTTGTTCTCACGTATCAAATTACGGATGGCAGGTGTACCTATCATGATTTCATGAGCAGCCACACGGCCACCTGCTTGACGACGTAACAGAGTCTGTGAAATAACGGCTTGTAACGATTCTGATAGCATCGCGCGAATCATGTCTTTTTCAGCAGCTGGGAATACATCAATGACACGGTCAATCGTCTTAGCGGCTGAGCTGGTATGCAAGGTGCCGAATACTAAATGACCAGTTTCTGCCGCTGTTAGAGCCAAGCGAATGGTTTCAAGGTCACGTAGCTCGCCAACCAAGATAACATCGGGATCTTCACGTAGGGCAGAGCGTAATGCTGGCTCGAAACCTAAAGTATCACGGTGGACTTCACGCTGGTTGATCAGACTTTTCTTTGACTGATGGACAAATTCAATCGGATCTTCGATAGTTAGAATATGCTCTTTACGGCTTTCATTAATGTAGTCAATCATCGCCGCAAGTGTTGTCGATTTACCTGAACCTGTTGGACCTGTCACCAACACCACCCCACGTTTAAGGTCTGAGATACGTCGGAATACATCGCCCATACCTAAATCTTCCATCGTTAATACTTTGGAAGGAATGGTACGAAATACAGCACCTGCACCGCGGTTTTGATTAAAAGCATTGACACGAAAACGTGCTAAATTAGGAATTTCAAAAGAAAAATCTGTTTCAAAAAACTCTTCAAAGTCGGCACGCTGCTTGTCATTCATAATGTCATAAATAAGCTGATGCACGACTTGATGAGTCATCTCTGGCATATTGATACGCGTCATTTCACCATCGACACGTATCATTGCTGGCATGCCCGCTGAAATATGTAAATCTGATGCCTTATGTTTAACCGTAAAGCGTAGCAAGTCTTCGATATTGAGGTTGTTTTTTGCAGCCATAATTTGATATTCCTATCGCTTAGTCTAGGTCAGACAAAACATTATAAAAGTACGTGGTAAACTATCTATCAATAATTTCACAAATAGCGATGAAAGGCTGGCCCGTACAGATCTTTGCCATCGCGAGCATATTTAGCAGCATACGTTAAAGTATGTAACAATATCATAACAAGACTGTGTGTATTTAACCATCTACTAAATTGAGAAAAGTCAGCACTGTATCGTTTTAAAATAACTCTTATAAGAGTTATCCCTGATTCATTTCAGAGAATTGGATGATTGCGTTCTTTTTATAATAAAAATTGCAGAAAAAATAAACCAAGTAATAAGGGTTGAGTATGAATGAAATAAATGACAATATCGATGAAATGACACTTATCAATAACTGGCAACAAGTTAGTAAGCAAATGAAGCAAGCATGCGCTCATGCTGATAGACAGGCTGATGATGTTATGTTGTTGGCTGTTTCGAAAACAAAACCTGCCGATATGATTACAACTTTAGCAAAGCAAGGACAGCGTGATTTTGGTGAAAACTATCTACAAGAAGCCATTGAAAAAATCACCGCACTCAAAATGCAACCTGTAGGTGAGAATATTGTTTGGCACTATATCGGTAGTATCCAACGTAATAAGACACGTGACATTGCAGAGCACTTCGATTGGGTACAAACAGTTGAGCGAGATATCATCGCCAAACGCTTAAACGACCAAAGACCAGATGAGCTACCACCATTAAATGTGTTGATCCAACTTAATATCGATAATGAAGACAGTAAGTCTGGGTGTCTACCATCTCAGTTACCAGAATTAATAAAGACAATGAAAGAGTATGAGCGTTTACAGTTACGGGGTCTGATGATTATCCCCGCTAAAGCCAATACAGATGCTTTTGCACGTACTAAGCAATTGTTTGATGAAGTCAAAGCAGACTATCCAGAGTTAGAACATTGGGATACGCTTAGTATGGGCATGAGTGGTGATATGACAGAGGCGATAGGAAATGGCACAACGATGGTACGTGTCGGCACTGCTATCTTTGGTCAGCGTGCTTGATATGTTGCGAATAGGCTAGTTAAGAATAATTTAACTGGCCTGTAAATTAAAGGATATCTTCTAATTGGGTTACTAACATCTGCGTAATTTTAAGATTGTCAGTCGCAATAATTTCAAACCGATAATTAGCATACTCAATTGTGTCGGTTTTTTTAGGGATTTTTCGGAGCATATACATCATAAATCCACTGATAGTTTCGTAATTTTGACTGCGTGGTAAGTCGACAATATCTAATGCACGAATCACATCTTCAATAGGCGTCATGCCATCGATTAGCCACGAGGTGTCAGTGCGCTGGACAATAGGTTGTTCCTCTAACGTTACCAGCTCACCCATTACAATACTCATTACGTCCTTCAGCGTGATAACGCCAACCACTAGTGCATATTCGTTCACGATAACCGCAAAGTCAGCACCAGTAGACTTGAACATCTCTAACACTTCAAACAAAGACAACGTATCAGGAATGAAAAGTGCTGGTTTCAATAGAGCTTTGTTCGTTAAGCTAACTTCTTGTTGGTTCAAAACCAAAGCTAGAAAGCTACGAGACTCCACATAACCGACGATATGCTCTAAATCATCGTCATGGCAGACCAAAAATTTATTGTGTGGCTGCTCAATCATGATATTTACGACGTCTTCGGTACTTGTTTTCGTATCAAAATAAACGATATTTTCGCGAGGGTTCATCACTGAGGTGACGGTACGCTCCTGCATATCAAATATATTTTCGATCAAGTGATGCTCTTGCTTCTTTAGTACACCTGCTTCGGCACCAGCATCCATCACTGCATAAATATCTTCTGGTGTCATATCATCTTGGCGTATGGTTGAAATGCCAAAAAGTTTAAACAGGATATTCGCGGCTCCATCGAACACCCATATAATGGGCTTTAATATAAATATTAACAGCATCATTGGGCGTACGAGTCGTACCGCTATCGTTTCAGTATTTGACATGGCCAAACGCCTAGGCATGAGATCAGCGAGTAGTGAAAACAAACTTGTGATCAGTACAAACGATATAACCGATGCTACCGTTTCATTATTAAATAATTGCTTGAGATAAGGACTGATGGCTGACTCACCCACGGCACCAGCTGAGATAGCGACCGCGTTTAGCACTATTTGTACGACAGTGATAAAGCTACCAGGATGGTCTTGCATATTAAGAATATCAAGTGCGCGAACATCGCCTTCTTTTGCCATAATTTGGAGCTTGATTTTACGTCCTGCGGCGATGGCAATCTCAGCAGCAGAAACAAAGGCACTTAAGGCAAGCAATAAAAGAAGAAAAACACTAGCGGTTAGCAAACTCATGACGTACTCGAAAAAGAAATAAAGATAATTAAGGCAAAATAATTATTGAAGCTGTGTGGAAAAGAATAGGGTTAGGTATAAGCTTTTTTGGTAGATAAAAACCAAAAAAGCTGGGCAAGCACCCAGCTAATAGTAAAAAATTCGATATCTTTTAAAACTGGCTAACTAGTACCTCTCAAGTTATAACTAGTAGAAATCGAGAGGTGTGTAGTAATTAACCTTTGATTGACCACTTATTAACCAATGGGTAACGGCGTTCACGTCCAAAAGCTTTGTGGCTAATCTTTGTGCCGATAGGGGATTGCAAGCGTTTGTATTCGGTGTTGTCTACCATTCTAATGACTTTGGCAACCATCTCAGCATCAAAGCCTTTATCAATAATCTCCTGATAGCCCATATCTTCATCGATATATGACGTCAAGATACCATCTAACACATCATAATCAGGCAAGCTGTCTTGATCTTTTTGATCTGGACGTAATTCAGCCGATGGCGGACGAGTAATAACACGTTCAGGAATAACAGGGGTGTCTTCTAAACGGTTACGATAGCTTGCCAATTTATAAACTTGAGACTTATATACGTCTTTTAATACGTCAAAGCCGCCAGCCATGTCGCCATATAGCGTTGAATAACCAACTGCCAATTCTGACTTGTTACCAGTCGTAATGACCAAATGACCAAATTTATTAGACAATGCCATCAAAATAACACCACGAGCGCGCGCTTGGATGTTTTCTTCGGTCGTGTCCGCTGGCGACTTATTGAATAACGGTGCTAGCGTATGACGGATGCCTTCGACAGCGTCAAAAATAGGGCAGACGGTGTAAGAAACATTTAAGCGACGTGCCTGTGCTTGAGCATCTTCTAGACTGATTTGAGAGGTATACTCGTATGGCATCATGACTGCATATACCTTGTCAGCGCCTAACGCGTCAACAGCGATACAGAGCGTTAATGCTGAATCAATACCACCTGACAACCCAACAATAATGCCAGAAAACCCTGAGTGATTGACGTAGTCGCGTAGACCGACGACTAACGCCTGATACATTTCAGATTCACGGCTCAAGGTTAGAGGCGCTTTGGTCTGCTCATTAAATTTAGCCGTTTTTACATCTAACGTGGCCAATAGCAATTGGTTCATAAAGCGCGGCGCTTCATGGGCAATGCTACCGTCAGCTTGTACCGCCATAGAGCCACCATCAAACACTAGATCGTCTTGCCCGCCGACAGCGTTGACATAGACGATTGGTAGTTTATTCTCACGGCTACGCTTGGCCAGCATGGTTTTACGATTGTCTTGCTTTTCAATCTCAAAAGGTGAGGCGTTTAAGCTTACGATTAAATCAGCACCTTGTTTTTTAAGCTCAGAGATAGGACCTTTTTCCCATAAGTCTTCACAAATCAGCAGACCGATGGTGATACCTTTATAGTCGAATAAAACTTGGTTACGACCTTTATCGAAGTAGCGACGTTCATCAAATACGCCATAATTTGGCAAAATCTGCTTATGGTAAAAGCCTTTTTGATGACCATTATGTAGGATGGCAGCAGAGTTAAAAGTACCGTGATGATCGACATGCGGATAGCCGACAATCATGACGATATCATCAATATCACTCAAAGTAGATAAAGCGCTTTTAACACGGCCTGACAAGCTTGGACGTAGCAATAAATCTTGTGGAGGGTAGCCTAAAAGAGCCAACTCTGGGAATACGATAACGTCAGCACCTTGTTCGCGTGCTTGTAATGCTAGGGTACGCATTTTTTCAACGTTGGTTGCGATATCACCGACTAAAAAATGCGTTTGGGCTAGGGCAAAAGTGACAGTATCTTGTGGTTTGTTGGTCTTACTGGCTTCGTTTGAGGTGTTAGAGTTGGGGTTATCAGTGTCTTTTGACATTGTTATTGTTCCTATCGATATATTATTAAAATTTGGTGTATCTGTATTGATTTCAAATAAAATCAAAGTAAATCCGAAATTAACTCAAAACTGCGCTCTTGCATATCAAGCTTAAATATTGAGCTGATATGCGGAGTCTAAATCTCGTATAAGGCTTTATAAAAGACTTATCATTTTGCTCAAACAACTCACTCTAAATGATAACGACACTCTAAAATTAGAACTTATGATAGTCTAAAAGAAGACGATATAAGCGAGTGTTGAAATCTGGCTTAGAGGATTTGATGTCTGTACAACGATGTAAATAAATCTGTGCAAATAAACTTAACTACACTGAAAAGCTTAAAATAATCGCTTTAGTATAACATCAATTGTCGCGACAAATAGAACGCACCAGTGGATTCCCTTATAAGATAGCAGTTTAAAAGCTGAACATAAAAGCAGTTTGCAATACATCATTTTTACACACTAAATTCATGCATTATGCGCTAGTTATTATCGTCGCCATCTAGTAAGCTTGCATAGACAAAGTTGTAAGTAAAGGTTACAACAACGCGTTATATAATTTACATGCTTTATTGCATAATAAGGTGTGCTAACTGCACTTTTATTATTCTATTTACAGTAATAAATGGCTATGAATTCGCGGTATGGAGCTGGGCACAGTCATACTATTTAACTGTCATACGGTTTAATTACCATGTTATTTAATCGTCATACGACTTCGTAAATCCGATGCAATGCTTTTTTGTATGACTCGCAACTCTCGCTAATGGATATGGCTGACAGACAGTGTCTAAAAGCTAATATTCATCACACATTTATAAACTCGCCAGCAACTTTACCGTTTGCTGTCCGCTTTTGGTTTATACGCTATGATTGAAAACTGGACAAAAGAATTTATTATTCAGCGCTTATTGGCAATTACGTTGCTGGTAGTGCTGTTCGTATTGTGTTTTCAAGTGGTGCAGTTTTTTATTGTACCAGCGCTGTGGGCAGCGATTTTGGCCTATGTGACTTTTCCTATCTATAACTTTTTCCATGAAAAGGTGAAGCTGAGCCCAGACTTTAGTGCCGCTATTATGACGGTGAGCATCTCATTGATAATTGGTGTACCACTGGTCATTGGTGTGTTTATCTTGCAGCAAGAAGCTTTGAGTTTAATTAGTAATCTTATTTACCGTATCAAGGTAGGTTACTTAGATGTACCTGACTCTATTAAAGATTTGCCTATTATTGGCCAACAAGTCAAAGACGTACTGTGGCGTATCAATAAGAACCCAGAAGGAACGTTAGAAGCTTTTCGCATTTGGGTTCAGTCGCATTTATATTATGGCAAAGTAGCATTTGATGTGGTGTTCAGTAGTTTGGCTAAACTGGGTATGGCGTTAATGACGCTATTCTTTTTTTATCGAGATGGCACCAGTTTGATTCGCCAAATTCGCCAAGCGCTTCGCAATATTATTGGTAATCGTATTGATGGCTATATTGATTCTGTAGGTACAACCACGCGTGCCGTGGTATATGGTATTGGCTTGACGGCGTTGGCACAGGCGACATTGGCAGGTATCGGATATTACTTCTCTGGTGCACCAAGCCCTATCTTATTAACCATCGTTACTTTTATTATCGCTTTGATTCCTTTTGGCACGCCGTTTGTTTGGGGCGGTGTATCGATTTGGCTATTGAGTCAAGGACATACTGCAGAAGGTATTGGCTTGGCATTATGGGGTGTATTAGTAATTAGCTGGGTGGATAATTTGATTCGTCCCATCGTCATTAGCGGCGCGACCAAAATCCCTTTTATCATTATTTTTATTGGTGTACTAGGCGGTCTGACAGCATTTGGCTTTGTTGGTTTGTTTATCGGGCCTGTCGTACTGGCTATCGGGCTTGCGGTATGGCGCGAGTGGATATCCCAACACAAAAATGAGATATTTGCTCAGCAAGAAGTGATGCTTTCTGACCCTCGTGCTATAGATCCTATGCATGAACCAGAGTAACGAGTCACTGCAAATACGATGTAAAAATTATCGATAGAGACGATGAGTAATGACAAATAAAAATATGGCAGAACAGACAAATAGTAAGACCGACAAAACAAGTACGAATAAAAATATTACTATTTTAGCGGACAGCAATATTGCCAGTCTGAATGATTTTTTTAATGATTCTACACTTGGTCAGCTGACTGAGCATACAGTTGATATTGTTACTGTTGTTGGTCGAGATATTGATGCAGCGCTACTGGCCGAAGTACAGCCAGATGTGCTACTAATACGCTCAGTGACGAAAGTAGGCGAAGCGCTATTAATTGATAATAATAGTGTGCAGTTTGTTGGATCTGCGACTATTGGTACCGACCATGTAGATCAAAATTATCTAGCGTCTCGCAATATCACTTTCGCTAATGCAGCTGGTTGTAGCAAGCACTCTGTGGCTCAGTATGTGTTGACAGCTATCTTAACGTTGCGCCCGCAGTATTGGCAGCAGTCAGGGCCCTTAACATTAGGTATCATTGGTCTTGGTAATATCGGCAGTACGCTGGCTCAGTATGCCCATGATTTGGGTTGGCAGGTGTTAGGTTATGATCCTCTGTTACCAGCCTCTAAAACTAATAATGCTAGCCTTGAACAGGTACTTAGCCAAAGCGACGTAGTTAGTTTGCATGTGCCTTTAACCAATGAAAAGAATGCGATGAATCCTAAAGGTAGTGATTATCCAACACGCCACCTTATCAACGAAGCCACACTGGCAATGATGCCTGCCGATACGATGCTAATCAATAGCGCGCGAGGACCTATCATTGAAGAAAGTGCGCTTGAAGCTGATATTGAGCGTACTAAACGTCAAGTGGTGCTAGATGTGTTTGAGCATGAGCCAGAAATCGCAGCAAGCTTACTATCTAAACTTGCCATTGCCACACCGCATATCGCTGGCTATACGCTAGAAGGTAAGCTGCGTGGCACACAAATCATTTATGATGCACTGTGTGAAAAACTAGCGATACCTCCAGCGCAATCTATGTCCAATCTGCTACCGCTAAATATGTTTTTATGGTCTGAATTAAAATCACATCCAGACAGATTGCCAAAATTTTATGACATTATGCAAGATGTTACCTCGTTGCGAAATAAAGCAGTTGATAAGCAGGTAAATGGTGCTGACTTTGATGGTCTGAGACGTGATTACCATTTGCGTCGTGAGTGGCAGTTTTGAAAAACAAGATACCGAGCAACCAATTATTCATCAGTCGCAGTAGAGCCTAATGACTCAAGCAAAAAATACTTCTTCGCAGCCTATTATTTCTAAGCCTATTACTTCCAAGCTTAGTTACGCACCAACCATGACACTTTCGATGGCGCAACAACGCGCGCAATTTATTAGCAATATTCGGCAGTTTTTTGCCAGTCGACAAGTACTGGAAGTGCAGACACCGCTATTATCCCAAGCAGGCAATACAGACACGTTTTTGCAGTCTGTCGCAGCCCATGTGACCTATCAAGACCATCCGCGCACTTATTACTTGCATACCTCGCCTGAATTCGCGATGAAGCGTTTATTAGCCAGCTGGCGAGTGCCTATTTATCAGATTTGTCCTGTCTTTCGTGATAACGAAATAGGCGCGCGTCATAATATTGAATTTACGATGCTTGAATGGTATCAACCTGATTATAGTTTAGACGAGATAGCAACTGAGCTTAATGAGTTGTTAGAGGTGCTTTATGGTCACTCAATTGTTATGAGTCATTATCGCTATGTCGATGCCTTTATGGATTTTGTGGGCATACATCCGTTGACAGCGAGTTTAACTGCATTACAAGCTGTGGCAGAAGATATGGGTTTGGTAGGATTTGATTTTAACAACGCTGAAGACAGCGAAGAAAATCGTCGCCAAAGCTGGTTAGATTTGTTATTTAGTCATGCCGTAGAGCCAAACCTAGGCCATGATTTGCCGACATTGATTATAGAGTATCCACCTGCGACCGCTGCACTCGCGAAGACGGCTGTGGACAAAGATGGCAATAGGATAGCAAAGCGTTTTGAGCTGTATATCAACGGCATTGAAATCGCCAACGCTTATGATGAGCTAGCGGATGGTCAAGCATTACGAGATCGTTTTGAACAAGATAATCAGTTACGCGCGCGTCATAATCTACCTCAAATGCCAATCGATGAGCATCTATTAGCTGCATCTGATGACTTGATGCCATGTAGTGGTATCGCAGTCGGTATGGATAGGTTGCTAATGGTTTTGACAGGTGCAAACAGCTTGGAAGAAGTTATCCCTTTTCCTAGCGGACAAGCATAATTGAATGTGCATCTTTTATATTATCCGTGATTTAAATATGTAATAAAAAGGTCGTTGCCGATTTACCAATTGAATATTGGCGAATCGATAACGACCTTTTGTATTGGCTGCTTCTAAAATTTAGCGGACACAACCAATTCTGTTAATCTTAAATCTATTTATACAGTAGCGACTGCTTCGTTAATATCAATATCACCATTGTGTAGATTGAAGACTTTTCCTATGGTGTTATCTGCGGTTAGCACTGCTGCTAGCGTTGTCGCTACATCTTCAATTGCATTCTCACTAGAGCTGGTATCATTAACAGTGATTTTGCCTGTACCAGCACGTTCTTTTAGTGCGCCTGGCTGTACGATAGTGTAGTCAAGCGAGCTGTTATTCACTAACCAGTGATCGGCGTAGTGTTTAGAGATATAGTATTCTTTTAAGTCTGCAATACCAGGGTTTTCGTCCCATTTTTCAGTTTCCAATGAGAAGACTGAGCTCAACATAATATAACGTTTAATACCTTTATCTTGTGCCGCTTGCATCGTTTTTACCGCACCGTGTAAGTCAACTTCCAAGACATTTTTGCCACCAGATCCTGCAACGAAATAAACAGCCTCGATACCTTGATCTAGTTGTTTTTCAATAGAGTCTTTACTGGCTGTAATGTCTAAATCTAGCTGGGTATAATTGTTATTATCAAATAGTTTTTCTTTCTGACGAGTCGTGCCAACAACTTGATGATCATCAGCCAATAACTGCTTAACCAAATCACCGCCTACTCGACCACTTGCACCAACGACTAAAATTTTCATAATCACTCCTATTTTTATTTAAATTCTATTGTTTGAATTATTCAATAAGTTTATTTATCTTAAAAACCGAATATAGAGTAACAAAAATAGGCAGCACGCTTCGTTATAAAGCGTGCCGATTGAATAGTGTTTGGTTATAGAGTGTATACAGTTTGCAAGGAATCAACCGCTGCTCAGATGCCAGTATGTAATGGATAGCAGAATAGGTAAGCGTTAGAGAGAACCATAAAAAGCACTAACGAACCAAGCGATTGAGACCGTCGGCGAAGGCTTTTTTATCACGATCGCCGTAGGGCTTTTGACCACTCATTTCCTGCAATTCTAGGACACCAGTACCGCGCATGGTGTCCATAAAGTCGCGCATATTGAGCTTTTGCTTGATATTGTTTTTGTCATAGACCACGCCACGTGTCGTCAAGACCATACCACCTTTGTCTAGTATGTCATTGGCTAAGGGAATGTCGCTAGTAATAGCCAAGTCACCAGCTTGTATCTGCTCAACGATATAATCATCAGCTTTGTCAAATCCTGACGGCACGACAGTCATGACAAGTAGGGGCGACTTGCGTAGCTTAATCGGCTGATTGGCCACAAATATAGCCATGGTCTTGGTGCGTTCAGCTGTTTTGATAATCAAGTCTTTGGCAATCAATGGAACCGAGTCTGCGTCCACCCAAATCTGCATTATTTTTTGGCCTTCTCAGATTTTGATGAAGGAGAAGTCAGGCTGTCTGTTTGGCTGTCTTTGTTGCCTAGATCATCAGCTGTGGCATTGTTCTGAACATTGCTCTTAGTACTATCTTTAACATCGACATCCGCTTTATTAGATTGAGTATCTATACTGGCATACTCTTTATCTAGACCAACCTTATTTGGTAAGACAGCAACCAGTTTTGCCATAGCAGGCTCTAAATCAGTCACGTCGTTAGGCATCAAGGTGATATGAGCAATCTTGCGATCGTCACGTTCAGCTTTATGATAGCTATGATAATGAGCGCCGTCGATGTTTAACACTGCACTGATATCAGGGTATTGACCAAGTACATTCACCATAATTGCAGGATGCACGTTATCTGTATCGCCTAATGGTAAATTGACCACGGCACGAATATGGTTTTCAAACTGGCTAGTGATAGCGCCTTCGATACTCCAGTGCCCAGAGTTGTGTACACGTGGTGCGATCTCATTCGCCAGTATCGTGTTGTGACCGCGAGCATCTTTAGTGACGAACAACTCAAGCGCCATAACGCCGACATAATCTAAGTGGTTCATGACTTTGGTGATGGCATCTTTTGCTTGCTGAAACAGGTGACTCGTACCAACAGCAGGCGCTTGAGTTTTGGCCAAAATACCATGGTGATGATGATTTTCGACCAAATCATAACAGCGTACCTGACCATTTTGCGCTCTTGCTGCGATGATAGAGACTTCACGGCTAAAGTTAATAAAACCTTCAGCAATCAATGGTGCAGGTGTTGGCGTGAGTGATCCTTTACCGCTGACAGCGTCTTTTAGATCTAGCCAAGCAGCTTTAATATCACTGTCCTGCTTGATAACAAACTGTCCTTTGCCATCGTAACCACCGCGGCTGGTTTTTAGAACGATAGGCAGTCCCAATTCTTTGCAAGCGTGCTTGAGCTCAGCCTCAGAATTGACTTCCATAAATGGTACGGTTGCAATATCAAGCGTATTGAACATCTGCTTTTCTTTTAGACGATCTTGAGCAATATCAAGCGCAATCAAAGGTGGGAACATACCTTGCTTGCTACCAGATTTTGATAAAGCGGTAAGCTGTTCGACAGTAGACGTAGGTGTGTTTTCGAACTCTAAGGTAAATACGTCCGCTGCTGCGATAAAGTCTTCTAATTGATCACTGTGAAAGACATGGCCATATAGGCTAGCAGGACATTCTGAATTGTCTTCCAAAAATACGCATTGGTAGCCCAATGGCATGGCGGCTTCGGCAAGCATCATACCAAGCTGACCACCGCCTAAAATACCGATGGTACGAATGGTTTGGGTAACAGGATAAGCGTTTGCTGTAGTCATGGCAGGCTCTTTGAATAAAAGTGAATAAAAGTGAATAAGGTGTTTGGTATATTAAAATATAAAACTCAATGGGTGAAAATAGGAAAAGGTGCACTGTATGCACCTTATCTTTAATCGAAATTGCTTGAAAATATACAGTGATAGTTTCAATCGTTAAGCTATCAGCATAAAAGACTCTACTATAAAAGCAGGTCGATTTATATTTATCTAAGGGTTAATAATACCTGGTGTTGGGCTAGCGAGAATGGTCTCAGTCTGAGACTGGCGCATCTGATCGAGCTTAGTAGCAATCATATCATCATGCAATGCCAATACTTGAATTGCAAGTAGGGCAGCATTATAAGCACCGGCTGTACCAATCGCCAAGGTGCCAACAGCAACGCCTTTTGGCATTTGTACGATAGACAGCAGACTGTCCCAACCGCTCAGCATAGATGACTTTACAGGGACACCAAAGACAGGTAGTGGCGTTTGACTGGCACACATGCCTGGCAAATGAGCGGCACCGCCTGCACCAGCGATGATAACTTGTAGACCATTTTCTTTTGCGCTTTTGGCATAATCAAACAATCTATCAGGCGTACGGTGTGCAGAGACAACTTCACAATCAAAAGCAATGTCAAAGTCTGCAAGCAACTGTGCAGCAGCACTCATAGTCGCCCAGTCAGACTGCGAACCCATGATGATGCCAACTTTTGGTTGACCAGCAGGGGAAGTGATTGGGCCGTTCTGGTTAGCAGCAGTGTTCGTGTTGCTCATGATTGGATATCCTCAAAAAGACCATCATACAAAAATTTTGCTACATTCGTAAAGCCAAGTTTGACTTTTAATATATACATGGTGTTAATCGCATTGATATCATGACTTTATATCTGCTTTTTCATGGTGATAATACTGAACAAAATGATTGGCAGTCAATGGTAATGGTTGTTCGGTATCTAGCTGATAGCAGGTCAGATAACCGCTATCTACTGCGGCAGAGTAGTCGGTACAGGCAACTTGTGGACTGAGCGGCTCAGGCGTGCCAGTGAGCCAATAGTGACCAACAAACACAGGTTTATGAGTTTTTAGCGCAAAGTCAATATTTTCAGCCAGCGCATCAGATGGTATTTGTGCCAATGCGGATGATGGAGCACGTGATACTTCACGAAGTGTGCGCGTATTTAGTTCATCTAGCCACCAGCGTACTCGTACTCGCGTACGCTCGGTACCTTCTTTGTCTACCATTACAATGCCATCAGGTAAACCCGTTTCAACTCCTTTTAACACGCGCTCTAAAGCGTCAAAAGCGACGGTATCTTCTTTAGCCGTTTCGATTAAGCCTGCGGAGGTCAGACAGTTATTATCAGTCAATAGAGGCTTTAGTATTGCCATGCTATCCGTATCCCAACAAGCATGAACAAAACAGGCATAGTCACTCTCAATCCATAACGGGATTTCGTATAGACGCTGCAACCAATACTCATGTTGCTCTGAGCCGAACGGTATCTCTACCAAAAACGCTTCATGTTGGCGTTTATGGATGTCATTGTGTGAGCGTAAATATTGACTAGTATTATCAGGATCACGCGTGGCATATGCCAACGCATTATATTCATGATTACCCATTACTGCATCGGCCACATCAGCATCCAACATTGCAAAGACAATCTCTAGCGTGGTTAATTGCTGCGAACCACGATCGATCAAATCGCCGATAAACAAAGCCCTATGACCTGCCGGTGGTACAAAGTGCTGACCATTATACTCATAGCCTAACTGATGCAGCAGACCGACCAGTTTGTCTGCATAACCATGTATATCACCGATAATATCTATAACCATAATGTATTACTAAATCTCAAATGTATAAGTGTACCGTACGCAAAATAGAATTTATAAAGTATAGTTACCTTTAAATTATTAGCTTCATTAAATGGTCGTTACGAACAAACTATTGAAGCTTTTTTATCAAGACTTTTATCAATTACCACGAATGTAAAGATGTCTAAAAACCTGGTGATAGCAAGGCATTAATAAAATGAAGTAGTACTCTTGGCTCTAAAACGATTGTAGCGATAACGCCAAATGCGCCGCCCCACATATGCGCCATATGGTTGATGTTTGAGCCACCGCGTTTATCAGCGTAAATACTATAAAATATGTAAGCCACGGCAAATAGTATTGCAGGAATCGGAATCACGGCAAAGAGGTAAATCCTCTCCCATGGTGCTAGCAAAATGAACGCAAATAGCACAGCGGATACGCCACCTGAGGCACCTAGACTCAAATAACTGGCGTTATTCTTATTTTTAACGTAGCTTGGAATCATGGCAACGATAATAGCTAATACATAGAAAACCACAAAACCGTAACCGAACACAAACGGCCGATATAGTCCTTCGATAGCACGTCCGAAGAAATATAAAGTAAACATATTAAAGAGCAAATGCATACTATCAGCATGAATAAAGCCGTGGGTCACAAAACGATCCCACTGCCCATTGTTGACCGCTGGCGGATAAAAAATCAATCGATTAAGTAGCGTCTTATTTTGCCATGCTAATAAGCTGACAATAACTGTAATAATGATGATAAGCGTTGTATGGTTTAACAAAGGAAAATCCTTAGGCCGTGCCTGATATGTGACAATGCAACAAGTGACAATATTCAAAGCCTAAGCGTTACGGCTGAGTAAAAAATAAGTTTGACGTCTGATCCGTATTAAGTACCAACCATTAGCAATAGATCCATACTAACAGCAGTTGAGATGACGCGGTCGCCTATTATGTGACAAAACGATGCTTTTTTACGCTGTTATAGTGAATAATGTAGCAGTGTATCATGCTATATAGGTGAAACCTTTAGAGCGAAGCTAATGAAGAGACCAGTGATTAGAGTATGGTCTAGGCTTGCTACCTAGATACGCTATGAGTGTGCTCTTAGATAAAAAATGACATACCTCAGTACCGTACATAGAAATAAAATAAATACTTAGTTTTTGCACATTCGAATAAGGCTGATAGAGGTAGTGAACCATGAATATTATTGACCAGCTAGAACAAACGGTAACCCCAGCCGTAATGGGTAATGATGACAGCAATAATATCGCCTATGTCAGCCTACTTGAACAGTTTTACGCTGTTTTGGCAGCGAGATTAGCGGGGCCTCAAATTTATTCACAGATGTTGCGAAATGATCAAATCACTACAAGCAGTATTAATGAAAGCTCTCTATTTGAACAACTATGGCAAGACAAAAATCTTCGAGAAACTATGGTTCAAGAGTTGGCAGCTTCTCACCACATTGATGCACAGACAACTGAGCAATTAATCACTAGTGCTGCACCATTGGCATATCGTGAGCTAAAAATATTGGCCAACGGTCAGTTTTTGCCAGCGTTTTTGCAAGAGAAGCAAGCTACCCTACGACCATATCTACCTATTTGGGCGGCGGCTATGATTACGGCTACTCAAGACGTGCATCAGCAAGTACAAACAAGCTTCAATTCAGATGATGACTATGTGCCAGTACATGTGCCAGTAATTGACGACATATCGAATAGACTTGACGACGCTATTTTAGATACTGGCATAGTCGCACCAATAACGAATAATGATGTAGAAAGTATAGAGCCAATATCAATTGCTGAGCGCGCAAGTACTGAAGCATTGGGTGACGATACGATTGCCAGTAGTGATGCTGTTCATGCCAATCCAGCTGCTTATCTTTTGTCAGAAAATAGTAACTTGAAGCGTGCGCAGGTGCGTACTCGTAATCAGCGAAACGATTTGCTAATACGTGTGTTTTTATTAATAGTAGCTTTGGCTGCGCTTGCATTAGCAGCATGGGCGTTATTAGTGAAACCCAATAATGAAATACCAGTAGAACCTGTGGTCACAGCACCTGTTGAGCCACCATCAACGCCCGAGCCTCAGATGCCAACCACCACTCCTATTGAGCTGATTATCGGTGTAGATAACGGTGGCAATTTGTACACATGTAGTGCGACCGTTGGCAATGCTGCACTGCAAAGCTCGTTACAACAGGCGCTTAATACAAGCTTTGGTGAGCAGGCAAGTATTTGTGAGTTGAACATACAGGATGGGGTAGCAAGTACAATCACTAATATGCCTACGGAGGTATTGCCTAATGTCTTGACGATGCTCAGATCAACACCATTTGCACGTTTGCATGTGCAAAACGATCGTCTCACACTAGAGGCGCCAGACAATATGCTACTGCAAAAACTGGTCACAGAAATACGCAACTTGGCACCAGCAATGATAGTCGAAAGTACAGCGCCATTACCTTTACCTGATAATAACGATACTGGTAATACTACAAACAACATGGCAAACGAAAATAACCAGTTTGCAGATGATGGTGAAGGGGTCAATAATCAATTCAATAGTAACGTAGCAGATAGCAACTCTGTCGAGTACCAAGCATCAGACGATGATACTGGAGATGGTCTGATACCAACTCCTTTGCCTAACAATAATAGCTTTAACAATACGCCCAGCGATCCGCCTACTAACGGTGCAAGTAATATTCCCAAAGACTTTCCTTCGAATAATCAAACGACCAGACCGCCAGGACCTTTTTCACCTTCCGAAGTGGATGAAATGGCAAACACGATCATCGTTGCTGAACCAGCTCAAGTTAGATAACTGTTTATAAGGCACGCTCTTTTATATGGCGTGTCCTTTTATATGTTCTAGACTATAGTTACGTGAGCCAACCGAAATATTACTTACTGTATCATTTACACAACAACGAGGTGACTGTGAACGTTGTCTTAATGGTCTTATAATAAATAAAAACAAACGTAGCGAAATAGGAGTCTTGGCTTGGCTAGATCTGTAGCTAATATTGGAGCTATAACTGATCACCTGCAAAGACCTTGTAAAATGAACGCTTAAATAATTGAATAAGAAATAAATCAGGAGAGGATCATATTATGGATATTATTAGTCATTTAACACGTACCGTTAGTCCTGCAGTATTAGAAGATGGCGGAAGTCCTGCTAAGAAAAACTTACTAGAACAATTCTATGCGATTTTTGCGGCTCGTCTTGCAGACAACGATACTTTTAGCCGTTTTGCTAATGAAAATATCGCTCGTGATGACAATGCCTTTTATGACCGTGTATGGACAGAAGACGCACACCGTGACCAAATCTCTCGTGAATTGGCAGGGAAACATAACGTTGACGCAACCGCATCACGGGGTCTAATTACGATGGCAGCCCCACTGGCTTTTCATGAGATCAAAAGCTTAGCTGGTAATACACCAGTACCGCAGTTTTTGAATGATAATTTAAATAGCTATCAGCACCATATCCCTGCATGGGCAGGTAGCGTCTTACCGGCTAACGCAGCTGCTGCGACAAATGCCCCTCTTTCAGATACTACCAGTACTGCACCGCTACAGAAAGAGGAAGAAGAGCAGGGTAGCTTTATGAAGGCGCTATTACCGATTATTGGTTTGATTATATTAGGGGCATTGGCTTGGGCGTTGCTAAGAGGATGTCAAGAAAACCCTGAACCTGTCGCAACGCCTGCCGCGGCAACGCAACAAGCAGCTGCCACTGATGGATCGGCATCAGTCATTGGAGATGTAGAGCCTGCATCGTTAAGCATCGCAACTGGTGAGAATAGCCAGCTGTATGCTTGTCGTATGAGCGTTGGCGATGAGACACTACAAACCAACGTAATGAATGCATTGACTGGGGCGTTTGGCGACGAAGCAAACAAGTGTCGCGCTGATGTTGATGATAACTTTGCAGTAGATATGCCAGCGTCCGCTCAATTGGCCACGATACTACCGATTGTCAAAAATGTACCGAATGCGAGCATGATTATCAAAGGCGATGATATCACTGTCAATGCGCCTGATAAAGATGCATTGGATAAGTTGGTTACTGACTTGCAAGCAGCTGCTCCTGCTATGACAGTCCAAGCCGAAGGCCCATTAGACATACAAGGCGAGATTGATGATAGTCTTGCTGCTGCCGACGTTGCGATGACCAATCTTGGTGAAAACCCAGACCCACGTGATGTTGCTCGTGCTTTGAGTATTCAAGTGATTAATTTCCAAGTAGATGAAGCGGTTATTCCTGAAGTCAATAAGGCGCTATTGGACCGTGCTGCAGAAATTATCAATAATGTACCTGATATGAAGCTTATGATTGTCGGTCACACAGACAGCCAAGCCTCTGATAGCTATAATATGGAGCTGTCTCAAGAGCGTGCCGATTCAGTAAAAGCGTATCTAGTATCTCAAGGAGTTGATGAAGCTAAATTAAATACCAAAGGTATGGGCGAATCCGAACCAATCGCGGACAATTCAACTGAACAAGGTCGCTTCCGTAATCGCCGTATTGAGTTTTTAGTTAATGACGAAGTTGTCGATGCAAACGATGGCATGATGGTAGATGGTGATTCGTTAGATCCAGATATGAACCCATTAGATAGTAACAACGATGATTTGTTGCCAAATAACGATGATGCTACCCAAGGTACCGTGGTAGACCCAACCAACTAATCTACATGTTTTGATTTTGAACATAGCTAGATAGTAGCAGCATATAAAAAACCGCATCTGATCAGATGCGGTTTTTTATATGCTGCTTAATGACAATTGAACAAGCTATTATTTATACAGCGTAGGATCTGTTGATTCTTGAGTAGTCTGAAGATTGGCAGTCTGCGCATCATTTTGAGCGCTAAAAAAAGTTTGAGTGACATTCTGTTTGGCTTGCTGCCAGTACTCAAACTGCTGGCAGGTAGATTCAAGATCACCCTGCCATGTTGGTACAGTGCCGCACATGGTTTTGATACGTTGCTGATTAGGGTAAGGTAGATCTTGCGCTGCTTTAGCAGCCTCATGAGCAGCCACCCGATCGTTGCATACCAGTGCAATATCACAACCAGCATCAATAGCCGCTTTTACGCGAGCACTGACATCACCAGCCGCCTTTGCGCCTGCCATTGACAAATCATCAGAGAAAAGCACGCCATCAAACTTAAGCTCATCTCGAATAATATCTTTTAGCCAAATTTTAGAAAAACCTGCTGGCTTGTCGTCTACTTGTGAAAATATCACATGTGCTGGCATAAGCGCGTCCAGATGATGTAGCGTTTGGGTAAAAGGTTGCATATCGCTATTGATGATTTCATCTAAGCTACGCGTATCGATGGCTTCTGATACGTGAGAGTCAGGAGCGATGGCACCATGACCAGGGAAGTGTTTACCAGTGGTTGCCATGCCAGCTGCTTTCATACCGCGCATAAACTGTGTTGCAAGCGCAGTGATGGCTTGCGGCTCATGATGAAAGCTGCGGTCACCGATAACTTGGCTAATGCCGTCTCTATCCAGTACGGGTGCAAAACTCAAATCGATACCTACAGCCAATACTTCAACTGCCATCAGATAACCGCAATCATAGGCGCAGCTAAGTGCCTGATTGGGGTCTTGATTGAATAGTTCACCCAGTCGACCCATAGCGGGTAATGGCGTGAAACCTTCACGCAATCTCGCGACTCGCCCGCCTTCTTGGTCCACACCGATAAGTATGTCTTGATTGTGATAACGTATATCGTCGCACAGTGCTCTGACTTGGGCAGCGTCTGTGACATTGCGACCAAACAATATGACTCCGCCGACCTGTGCTTGTTTAATCAAACTGACATCTTCAGCGGTCAAAGCGGTACTATCAATATCTATCATTAAGACGCCGTACATTGCGTAATCCTTATTATTTTATAAATCGTTATATTGTGAGCGTGACTGTCGATATATGGCTATCTTATCGCTTATTAGTCATGATTCAGATATCTTATTATGACAGCTATTATTGATTGAGCATAATGTGGCAGATTATTGGGTTCAAATAAATTTGCTAGTAGCCATTAAGTTTAGTCATCATATCGATGGTGATAGCCTTCAATTGCTATATGCGACAAAAGTGATAGAAAGATTGGTATGTACAGATGTAGCGTGTAAGATTGCTTATACAGTTTGAGACAGTTCAGTATTCATGCACGTGATAATATTGATTGATTTTTGACTATATATCAGTATTTAATAATACATACAGTATAAGAATAAAAAACACAGCATTTATAGGTCACAACAAATTCGAGCATTTCTGATGCTGATGAATTATCCAATACTATTAACTTCAAATAACTAGGTACATATGATGAAAAAACAACCAGCACAGTGGTTACTCAGTGCAGCGTCAGTGGGCATCGCTGGTATTATCCTGACCCAAACCTACGGTACTGCAGTCGCAGAAACCAATACGGGAAGTTTCGTTCAGACCCCTGAGCAAAAGGTTACAACCCGTCAAGTAGCGGCTTTGCTGGACCGTAGTCATTATCTCAATCAGCCTTTAGATAGCAAGACTGGTAGTGAAATTCTATCAATGTATATCGATACTCTTGACCCAAACCATACGCTGTTTTTGCAGGCTGATGTCGATGAGCTTAAGAAAAAACACGCTGAAGACTTTGGTGCTCGTCTAAAGCAAGGTGATCTGTCCGCAGGGGTAGAGGTGTATGATCGTTACCGCAAACGCTCAAACGAGTACTTTGCTATGGCCACCAAGATGCTCAAAACAGATATTGATCTGACAGGTGATGACACAATTATTCTTGATCGTGAAAAACTTGGCCATTTTAAAACTAAAAAAGAGCAGCGTGATTATTGGGAACGTCAGCTAAAGTTTCAGTTGATGAGTATTACGCTCGGTCAAGAAGACGAAAAAGCTAAAGAAAAAGTGTTTTTAAGCAATCCTGATATTACTCGTGGACAAGACTTGGTACGTAACGATGAGCGTACGCCAAATGAGATTTTACAAAATCGTTTGTCACGTCAACAAGAGCAGTTTAAGCGTCTCAAAGATGATGAAATCATGGAGACTATCTTAAATACGGCGATGCTGACTTATGATCCGCACAGTAATTACTATGCACCGATTCAAGCGACTGAGTTACAAATCCAGTCCAGTCTCCAATTAGAAGGTATTGGTGTCTCTATTCGTCCAGACCGCAAAAATCCCGACTATACTCGTATTGTGACCTTAGTCGATGGTGGTCCAGCCGCCAAGTCAGGTCAAATCAAGCCCAATGATCTAATCGTTGGTATCGCAAAAGATGGTGAGACCATGACGGACGTGGTTGGTTGGTCGACGCGTGAAATTGTTAGCTTAATTCGCGGTAAACGCGGTACGTCGGTCACGCTTAAACTACGTCAGCCTAACACGCCAGATGCTAGCGCCCGTACGGTCACAGTGGTACGTGATATTATTCAGCAAGAAGAATCAGGCGTTACTCAGCGTGTGGTAGAGGTTCAGCGTCCTAATATTGATAAGACGCCGAAGCGTATTGGCGTACTTGAGATACCAAGCTTTTATCTCAACTATCAAGCTCGTCGAAATGGTGAAGACTACCGTAGTGTCAGTATCGATACCGAAAATGCGCTAAAAGAATTAAACAAACAAGATATTGATGGCCTAGTGGTTGATCTAAGAAACAACCCAGGTGGTTCATTAGATGAAGTTGCCAAGATGCTAGGTTTCTTTATCAAGAGCGGACCACTAGTACAAATTCGTGATAATCGCGGTAATATTCAAGTATACCGTGACAATGATGGCGGCGAGCAGCTGTATGATGGCAAAATGTCGGTCATTACCAACTTAGCATCGGCCTCAGCCAGCGAGATCTTTGCTGCTGCGATTCAAGACTATGGTCGCGGATTAGTGGTTGGTAGTACGACGACTGGTAAAGGCTCTGCGCAGATACAGCTCGATAGTTTAGCATTAGGTTCTGCCACTTTAACTCAGCGTAAGTTTTATCGTGTCACTGGCGGCAGTACACAGAATAAAGGTGTCGTACCGGACGTTGAGCTAGTCAATATTTATGATGATGCAACCTTTGGCGAGCGCGCTCAGAAAAAAGCATTGCCTTGGGATACGATCAAAACAGCGCCGTATAAGCCTGAAGGGAAGTTCACCAGTGATACGTTGGCAACGCTCAATCAGCAGTCTAAAGTTCGCCAACAAAAAAATCCACAGTTTACGTATCTGTCGACGTTGAATGATATTCGTGATATGGAAGATGAAAAGAAACCTGTGCGTTTAGATATCAATAGCCGCCGAGCGAAAATGCAACTGATCGAAAAACGCTCGCTAGAAGCAGAGAATAAACGTCTTATCGCAACTGGTGAGCGCCCATACTCTAACTGGAATACTTATCAGGCAGCGATGGATGCAAAATTCGAAGAGCGTAGCCGTATGAAAGCAGCTGAGCGCCCAGAACTACCAGAGGATGAGGCGTTTATCAATGAGGCCGCTTATCTCATGCTTAGCGCGGAACCTAAAACAATGCTTAGCCCTGAAGAGCAGCTATAATGTGAAGTTATTATAGCGTTACGTAATCTATGTAAGCATATGCTTACATAGATTGACGTTTAGACCTCTTACTAATGATGGGTCAATCTGCGACTATAACTGTACGGCACGATTGAACGAAACGGTTCATTGATACTAGGGATTGGTATCTTAAAGGTCGCACTAGGGATAAGTAGTTTGCTGATTAAGGATGATAAGGCTGGATGCCTGTCAGTTATGAGATGCCCCGGGATTAGGTATCACGTAACACTAACATGGATAGTTGGTAATAAAAGCCGCATGACGCTTGTCGTTATGCGGCTTTGTTACGTCTAGACATTAGTGATTTTATAGCAGAGTCTTTAGTTAAGCGGGTGTGTTTAAGTTGAATCACAATGTATATGTGATAAATAAGCACAAAAAAGGCCAGTAACCCCATCGGCTACTGACCTTTTAGATTAGAGAGTAAATTTAATAACTTATCATCTAATTATGTTGACTATTCTCTAGAAGAGATTAGTGCTCAACGCCACCTGCGCCATGTACATGGCCATGGTTTAGTTCGTCTTCAGTTGCTGCACGTACTTCTTGGATTTCAACATCAAATGTTAAACGCTTGCCAGCCAATGGATGGTTTGCATCAACAGTAACTTCTTGATCGTTTACAGCAGTTACCGTAACCAACATAACTTGGCCGCCAGCTTCTGACTGAAACTGCATACCAGGTTGAATATCTTCAACGCCTTGGAAGTTTTCACGTGGTACATGCTGTACTGCTTGTTCTTGATACTCGCCATAGCCGTCAGCAGGCTCAACAACTGCATTGACTTTCTCGCCAGCAGACTTACCTTCTAGTTGTGTTTCTAGACCTGGAATGATGTTGCTGTGACCATGTAGATAGGCAAGTGGCTGACCTTCTGGTGACTGGTCAAGGATATTGCCTTCGTCGTCTTTTAGTGTGTAATTGAATTTGACGGCAGTGTCTTTTGCGATAGTAGTCATAAAATATCCTAAATATATCTATGTAAAAAATTAAATACGGTTGCAATAAACCTAAAAAAGCCAATCTATAAGCCAAAAGGCCACGTCATTAGTCAATTATCATCAGTTTATTAAAGTAACTTTAGCAGTTAGCATCTTTAATTGAGATGGCATATATAACTTTCAAGGCAAAAAACATAAAAAATGCCAATTAATGCCACAATTTACAATAATAACTGCTATTTTCTATAGTTAATGCATAGCTATTGGCTATTCTTGGTTTAGGAGTTGCTTTTTTAGAGCAGGACTTCTAGCATAATTATAAAAATAAGGACGAGAGATACGATGACTACATTTGCCAATACCATTGATAAACAACTAGCGAGCAATGTTTCAACCAATTACGATGATGCTAAAGCTAAACCGACGGATAATATAAGCTATCAATTTAATTTTGCCCGTTTTTTTGAACATTTGGTCGACGTATCATTGAGCTTTACAGCAGTATCTGATGCTCCGCAGCTTTGGTTGCCAGCGTGGATACCTGGTAGTTATTTGATGCGCGAGTTTGCTCGAAACATCACCGCGGTACATTATCAAATAGTAGAGGCTCAAACAACAGATGGTAACAAGCAGCCAGAGACTTATCGCGCGCACAAATTGGACAAAAACACTTGGCAGCTACCAGTCGTGCAGGCAGGGCAGAAAGTAATCGTCGAGTACGAAGTCTATTGCTATGATTTGTCTGTGCGTACAGCCTATGTCGATCAGCAACGACTTTATGGTAATTTCACCTCACTTGCGCTAGCTGTCGAAGGACAAGAGCAAGCGCCTGTTCAAGTCAGCTTGATTGTGCCTGATACTTTTTTTGCAGATAAAGAGACTAGTAAAGTACTATTGGCTTGTGGTTTGGACGCTACGTATCTACAGTCCGATGAACATAATAGAGATAGCAACCAATCGGGCAGTCAGCACGTTTACAGATTACAGGCAGCCAATTATCACGAGTTAATTGATTATCCACTCGAAATCGCAGAACAAGAAAAATTTGATTTTATTATTCATGATAGTGAGCATCAGACGATACATCACAGTTTTTATCTATCAGGTAAGCAGAGTGCCAATCTAGGTCGATTGCAGCAGGATATTACTCAAATTTGTCAGACCTACGTAGATTGGTTAGGCGATACGCCATTTGATGATTATACGTTTATGACCTTTGCCAGTGGTCAAGACTATGGCGGGCTTGAGCATATCAACTCTACTAGCCTTGTGACCCCGCGCAATGACTTACCAAGTGCCAGTGAGCCAAAATTACCAAGTACAGATTATCAGCGGTTTTTAGGCTTATGTAGTCATGAGTATTTTCATTCATGGTGGGTGAAAACGGTGCGTCCTGATGTCATGATTGATGTTGATTTACGTCGGGAGGCCTTTACTCCATTACTTTGGGTGTTTGAAGGGTTTACGTCTTATATCGATGACTTTATGTTGCAAGCATCGGGTGTGATTGATAAAGCCAATTATCTGCGGCTGCTAGCTGAGCAAATTAATCGCTATTATCAGACCCCAGGGCGCGGTAATCAAAGCGTAGCAGAATCAAGTTTTGATGCTTGGATTAAGCTGTATCGTACTGATGAAAATACAAGCAATGCGGGAATTAGCTACTATAATAAAGGAGCATTGGTAGCCTTATGTTTGGATTTAACCTTACTTAAAAATAGTGATGGTCGTTATCGCTTGTTCGATGTAGTCAAAGCTTTTTATACTCAAGCTAAGCAGAACGCTAGTAAGCGAATTGGCATCAGTAGTGCAGATATGGGCTTAGTCATTAAGCAGTTTATGCCGCTGGCAGAATGGGAAGATTTTGAACGCCGTTACGTCAATGGGGTAGAAGAGCTTCCAATTGAAGCGCTGCTAATTGCAAACGGTGTAAAAATACAGGCGAATACTAAAGAGACTACTGACAAACATGTACCATGGGGTATGCGCTGTAATGAAACGCCAGCTGGGCTCAAGGTCAATCGTGTGATGAGAGATAGTATAGCGGCTAGAGCTGGTATTTCAGCACATGACGTTATTATCGCGATTGATGGTATCAGAGCGGATACGAAACAACTTACCGCCTCGGTCGATAAAGCACATCCTGTTGAGTGCTATTTGTTCCGTCGTGATGAGCTGATGTGCGTTCAGATTCAACCCGAAACGACAACTAAGGCCAAACCACAAGATGAAAAAACTAGCAGGACTGGGGCAGTACCTTCTCATAAAGTAAGCTTACGCTTAGCAAAAGGAGATAAGGCCTTGGAGAATGATAATGAGCAATTAAAAGGTGATGCAGGATGGGAGACATGGCTTAATGTCATGAAACGGTAGCTTTGATAATATGGTAGATACCAAGTCATATAAAAACCCTCTTCCGAGCAATAATGCTTAGAAGAGGGTTTTTTAATAATTTCAATATTGTCGATATGTCTAAGCAACTCAAATACTCGATGGGTCAGAGGCTGATGATATATAATTATTGTTCTTTAGCTTGATGCTCTAGGTCTTCATCGTCAGTGACATCATTTTCAATATCGTTTGTGACAAAGCTATCATCTTCGTTGTTATTTGTAGCCTCAAGCGCAGCAATCCAGTTTTTCATCATATCAATTTCAATTTGCTGGGTATCAATAACGTTTTGCGCTAACTGACGCATTTCTTCATCTGTTCCGTATTCGAGCTGAACTTTTGCCATATCAACAGCAGCAACATGATGCGGTAGCATGCCGCGTGCGAATGCCATATCAGGTACGGGATCAGATACGCCCAAAGTCATTTCGCCATGCATGTTTTCCATGCTGTTGGCATATGCTTGCTGCATCGCTATAGTATTTGGCTTAGGTTTGGCAGTGTCAGGATGACTAGCTAGCCATTTGTTTAAAACATCGATTTCAGTTTGCTGCGCCGTGATAATTTCTTGAGCAAGTTGGCGCATCGCTTCGTCAGTGCCATACTTGAGCTCTATTTTCGCCATTTCTACCGCGCCGCGATGATGTCCTAGCATGCCTTTAGCAAAGGCAGTATCAGGGTCGTTGTAACCCATACCAATCATCATCTCATCATGCATTCTAGTCATTGATCTTGTATAGTCTCTGAGCATATCGCTCATTTGAGGCTCATCACTGACACTGCCATCGCTATCATTTGTCGCAGAATCATCTACCATATCATCATGCTCGGCATGGGATATGTCAGTAACTGGTGGTAACGTTTCTTCTTCAGGAGTTGATTGGCTGTCCTCTGTCGTTGGTTGACAGGCACTCAATAGGAGCGCTGCAGAAATACTAGCGACCAACGAAAAAAAACGACGAGAAGCAATCATGACATATCCCTATTGTGAAAAAACCAAACGATAAATGGATAATACTTATTATACATAATCAATTACGTGCTGAATGTTAGCAGATAAACCTTACTCATTCGAGACACTATGTTTAATAGGTCGTAATATATTACAGTTAGAGCTTGATATTCACAGTTAAGTAGCATGAACTAATAGACGATATGCAGAACCCAAAGCGCTTAAATATAAAGCTAGCCAGATATACCTAGCTGACGACAGTGTTCGTTAGTTAGATGAACGTGCACAAACTCCCCAACAGCTAACTCACCTAGCTCAAACCCTGCAACCGACCAACGTATCAAACGCAAACAAGGTAGACCGACATGCGCGGTCATACGTCTAACCTGGCGATTTTTACCTTCATAAATAGTCAGTATCAACCATGAGTCCGGCACGCTTTTGCGTTCACGAATTGGCGGATTGCGCTGCCATAGCACCATCGGTAGCTCTTCTTCACTGACGTGCTTGACCTCGGCAGGTAGTGTTTTACCGTCTTTTAAAACCACGCCACGTTTGAGCTTATTGAGTTGCTCAGTAGAAGGAACCCCTTCTACTTGTACTAAGTAAGTTTTGCCTTGTTTGCGCCCTGCATTGGCTTTTGGCGGATGAGTAATGGCTTTATTCACTCGACCATCATCCGTCAAAATCAGCAATCCTTCCGAAGTGGCGTCTAGCCTACCAGCAACTCGCAAAGACTTATCAGTAAAGTATTGCGATAGGGTGGTGTGGTCGTTATTACTATCATCTCTAAACTGACTTTGCACGCCGTAAGGCTTGTTGAATAGGATAAGACTAGAAGCAGACATAAAACGGTGTTTCCTAGTTTTTAATGATTAATGGATCATTGCAGCAGATATTTGATAAAAAAAATAAGCTAAAAGTAACTGTCGGCTCACGCTTTATTTTGCAAAAACCTAGAAAGTGAGTCCTGCTAATCTTTGAACTGGTCAATACGATTGTATTTTTATCTTACAAGCAGTCGATGTGTTCAAATTCGTTTAGTAAGTGAGTATTTGAAACATTACTATAATAAAATAGCTAGCATAACAGAATGCCAATGATGCTTGAGATATCTAACAGACAACTAAGGAGTTTTATTTTTGGTAAGACGATTATTAAGCATATGGAGGCCTAATACTACTTAAATTCTAAGTATTCTACTTTCTTGTTATGCATTAAAAGTCATCTGCTCATATAGGTGGTTTTTTTATTTCACTCTTGATAAAGCTTTTAGACATTACATAAAAAACACCCCAACGTTTTAAGACGGTTGAGGTGTTTTCTACTAAGACTTAAACTCACATAATCGCTTCTAGCCATAAAGACCAAAAGCGATTGCGCTTAATGATTTAAGAGCCATCACTTAAAATTATAGCGATGCCAATGTCTCGTTAAACAAAGCGCTTGGACGCATTGCTTTCTTAGCCAATTCTTCATCAGCATAGTAGTAGCCTTTGATGTCTACTGGCTTGCCTTGAGCTTGGTTAAGTTCTTTAACAATGGCTTCTTCGTTTTCTTTTAGCTTTTGCGCGAATGGCGTAAATTGCGCCTTCAGCTCGCTATCTTGATCTTGCGCTGCAAGCTCTTCTGCCCAGTACATCGATAGATAGAAGTGGCTACCACGGTTGTCCAACTCACCCGTCTTACGTGATGGTGACTTGTCATTTAACAGCAGTTTTTCTGTTGCTGTATCTAGCGTGTCTGCCAAGATTTGAGCTTTAGCATTGTTGTCGTTGTTTGCTAAATGCTCCAAAGATACCGTCAAGGCTAAGAACTCACCGAGTGAATCCCAACGTAGATGGTTTTCTTCTGTGAGCTGCTCAACGTGCTTCGGTGCAGAACCACCAGCGCCAGTTTCAAACAAGCCGCCGCCTTTCATTAATGGGACAACTGATAGCATCTTGGCACTGGTGCCTAGCTCTAGGATTGGGAACAAGTCAGTTAAGTAATCGCGTAGGATGTTACCTGTCGCAGAGATAGTATCTAGACCACGAGCAACACGCTCTAGAGTATAACGCATCGCACGAACCTGAGACATAATTTCAATGTGCAGGCCTTCAGTGTCATGGTCTTTTAGATACATTTTAACTTTTTTGATCAGCTCATTTTCATGTGGACGGTATGGGTCTAACCAGAAGATAACAGGCGTATCTGATTCACGAGCACGGCGTACGGCAAGTTTTACCCAGTCTTGAATAGGATCATCTTTGGTCTGACACATGCGCCAGATGTCACCTTTCTCAACACGTTTTTCGAGCAGTACTTCATCAGTATCAATATCGACGATACGTGCAATACCAGCATCACTAGACTCAAACGTTTTGTCATGTGAGCCATATTCTTCAGCTTTTTGAGCCATTAGGCCAACGTTAGGAACCGTTCCCATCGTTTTTGGATCAAAGTTACCATGCCATTTGCAGAAGTTAATCATTTCTTGGTAAATACGAGCAAAGGTAGACTCTGGCATAACTGCTTTACAGTCATACATTTTGCCATCAGCGCCCCACATTTTACCACCAGAACGAATCATTGCTGGCATAGAAGCATCAACGATTACATCACTTGGTGAATGGAAGTTAGTGATACCTTTTGAAGAGTCAACCATAGCCAGACGTGGGCGATGCTCTTGGCATGCATGTAGATCACGTTCAATCTCTTCACGTTTTGAAGCTGGTAGCGTTGAGATCTTGTCGTATAGATCCGCCATACCATTATTAACGTTGATACCTAGCTCATCAAAGAACTCGCCATGTTTTTCAAAGGCTTCTTTGTAGTAGATTCTAACTGCATGACCAAACACGATAGGATGCGAGACTTTCATCATGGTCGCTTTTACGTGTAGTGAGAACAAAATACCGGCTTCGCGGCAATCTTCCATTTCACGCTCATAAAACGCTAGCAGTTCTTTTTTGCTCATGACCATCAGATCGATGACTTCTTTATCAAGTAAAGCAAGTTTAGGCTTTAATACTTTTTGAGTGCCATCATCAAGCAACAGCTCCATACGTACAGTACGAGCTTTATCTAGTGTCATAGATTGCTCGCCATCGTAGAAATCGCCGCCATGCATGTGTGATACGTGCGTGCTTGACCATTGCTTCCATTCACCCATAGAGTGTGGATGCTTACGTGCATAGTTTTTGACGGCTTTAGGAGCACGGCGATCTGAGTTACCTTCACGAAGTACTGGGTTCACTGAACTGCCTAAGCTTTTGCCATAGCGCTTGCGTAGCTCTTTTTCTTCATCAGTTTGCGGATCTTCTGGGAAGTCAGGAATTGCGTAGCCTTTACCTTGTAACTCTTTGATAGCAGCTTTTAGCTGCTGTACAGAAGCACTGATGTTTGGCAGTTTAATGATGTTGGTATTTGGATCTTGAGTTAAACGACCTAGCTCAGCTAAGTTGTCAGGAACACGTTGCTCTTCGGTCAAGTATTCAGGGAATTCGGCCAATATACGCGCTGCAACAGAAATGTCGCTGGTTTCAACTTCAACGCCTGCCGTTTTAGTGAACGCTTCGACGATAGGTAAGAACGACAGAGTCGCCAGCGCTGGGGCTTCATCAGTTTTTGTATAAATAATTTTTGACATTTTAGTGAGATCTTCCTTTAGGCTGTAGTTAATAATAAAGCTCAAATATAGTGCTGAATATGCGTCAATGATACTATGCAATAATCAATGATATGGTTAGAACAAGTACTTCATATGTAGCTTCTTAGAAATTTTTAAGACAGATAAGATATTTTCTTTTAATAATATTCATGAATAAAGCATTTCAAGGCAACACGTTAACAGTCAGTGCAAAATTGCCTAAAAGTGAGTCATTGACGCTACATTATAACCAATCCACTATAAATCTGATAGGATGTCAATCGTATACCATGAACTAAGTATACTGTTTTAGCTCGTATCCTACGGTTTCGAATTATACTAAGCTAATAACGACCTTATTCTATCAGTCATCGGCTTCGATATCATCTTTTCCATACAACTACTGTTTTTTCATGACGTTTTATATTGTTTTTTCTGCTCATGAGTGCAGTTGTACAAACCACCAGCGTTATCGTTGGTGGTTTTTTATTTGATGCAGATAAGTTTTTGCAAATTGTGACAGCAATGTCGTAAAAATTTGCTAGTCTAGGTCATCAATAGATTGGTTATCGATAAATATATAGCGATTATAATAGTGACGGTGAATATGAGTTTAGAGTATGCGCTAGTTAATGATACCAGCTGGCAGAGCCAAACAGAATGGCAGACGCCAGATACTCCTTTTATGTCATTCGCTTTTTGGCAAGCGCTGACTGATACAGGGGCAATTGGTGAGCAAGCAGGGTGGCTACCAATATTTATTTTGGTACATCGTGTCGACGACACTACTGATAGCACCGATACGCTAGTAGCTAGCGCGGCAGAAGATACATTGCAACCTGTGGCTGTCATGCCAGTATTTATAAAGGGTCATCATCGCGGCGAATTTGTATTTGACCATGCATGGGCTGAAGCTTATGCGCGCTACGGTGTTGATTATTATCCGCGATTGGTCACTAGTTCACCATACACACCGATTACTGGTCAGCGAATTTGGCTGGCAAAAGGTGAAACTTTAAGCGAAGACATCCTAAAAATTGCCATGGCAGGTATCGATGATATCGCTCAACAAGTAGGTGCTTCAAGTTGGCATGGACTGTTTGTGACACCTGGTTTAGCTTCTATTGCCACTACATCTATGTCAACTGAAATTGATGTGGAGCTTGCGATAGCTGCTCAAGAAAGCGGCGTAGAGTCAGCTGCTATTGAGCTACCGATATTTGAACGACAAGGCTGCCAGTTCTTATGGCAAAATAAAGACTTACTTAATGACAGCAAGCCATTTGCAGATTTTGATGCGTTCTTAATGACCTTAAGAGCCAAAAAGCGAAAAACCATTCGGGCTGAGCGCCGTAAAGTTGCCGAGCAAGGTATTAGCTGTCAGCGAAAATGCGGTGATGCTATTAGTGATGCTGACTGGAAGGCTTTTTATCATTGTTATGTGATGACCTATGCAGTACGCGGACAACAACCTTATTTGACTGTAGACTTTTTTATGGCATTGGCAGCGAGCATGCCTGAGCATATAATGCTTGCGCAAGCACTCGATGCCAGTGGTGAGATTATCGCGAGTAGTTTGTTCTTATATGATAAACCTGATAGCGATAGTATTGATGTTGATAATAATACCACCTTGTATGGTCGTTATTGGGGTGCGCTAGGCGAGTATGACAGCTTGCATTTTGAGCTGTGCTATTACCAAGGTATTGAGTTCGCTATTGAGCAAGGATTAATGTCTTTCGACCCAGGTACGCAAGGTGAGCATAAACTGGTACGTGGTTTCATTCCAACGACGACACACTCTATCCACCGTATCTATGATCCGCGTTTTGTACCAGCGATTGGTGATTTTTGTACCAGAGACCGGATGCATATGGCGCAGTATCGTCAGCAGGCATTCGAAGCTTTACCTTTTAATGCAGACAACATGCCTGAATTTGATGGCAAGGACTCATAACGGTAATCAGCTTTTATTAACTTTGCTTCTATTTGCAAACATCTTCTAACTATCAAACAATCATTAAAGAATACTCGCCATAAACTATGACCAGCAACTCTTTCAGCTCCATTAGCGATCTACCTCCTACTGAACTTATACCTTGGCTAAATGCCGAAGGCTCTCTCACTGCTATATTAGAAGAGAAGGCAGGGCAGCCGCTGCGTGTAAAACGCAGCTTTGAAGGCTATCGTTCCTTAACTTTAAGACAGAAAAGGCAGCTGGGCGTACAAGGTATGATGCTCAATCGTCCACTGCTGGCATGGGTACGTGAAGTTCAGTTGTATGGCAATGATGAAGCTCCGTGGGTGCAAGCACAGAGTATCTTTCCTTTGAACAGCTTAAAAGGTCAATCACGCCGTCTGCAACATCTGAAAAACATGCCTATCGGCTACGTGCTATTCAAGCGTGGACGTACCTTGCCAAATGAGCGTTTTATCCGCCATATGAGTGACGGTTGGCAACGGCAAACGCGTTATGATTGGTATGGCCGCACGCTCATGATTAGCGAAACGTTCTTACCAGCCTTTTTATCTGGTGACCTGTAAAAATATTTTATGCCTAAATCAGTATAGAAAGAGAAATTAGCGAAAATTTTAAGCAGGTAAATACTTTATTTTATTGGCTATTTATCTATGTTATATGGTCATTTAATTCCCTCATCTTAAGGTGAGGTTTTTTTGCGTTCGCAGTACAAATTTTCATGTTACACTTGAGCTTTCGTGATGATATCGACGTAAATGTACATCGGTTTTATTGACGAATCAGTCAAGTTGATAACAGGTCACTCGTCTGTATTTATTCTTATTTTAATCTTTGCTAATAGACTCCATTCACAATAATGGTCATACCATAAAACAGATTACAGAAAAACAGCGTGCAGAGGTATCAAGCATACTTCGAGCGACGTTGACGCAGTAGTTGTTTTATTGTGGGCAGGCTATAAGCTTCTTTTCAATGACGTTTTTTAATGACAGTCACTACTTAGGACATCACTATGTTTAAAGATATTTCTATCAAAGATTTTGATCCAGTACTTGCTGAAGCGATGGCCGCTGAAAGCGTTCGTCAAGAAAACCACATCGAGCTTATCGCCTCTGAAAACTACTGCTCACAGGCAGTAATGGAAGCTCAAGGTACTGACCTTACCAACAAATACGCAGAAGGCTATCCTGGCAAGCGTTACTACGGTGGTTGTGAGCATGTGGATGTGGTTGAGCAATTGGCGATTGACCGTGCTAAAGAGTTGTTCGGTGCAGAATATGTGAACGTTCAGCCACATTCTGGTAGCCAAGCAAACTCAGCGGTATTTCTAGCATTGCTAGAAGCAAATGACACCGTACTAGGCATGAGCCTAGACGCTGGTGGTCACTTGACGCATGGCGCGCACATCAACTTCTCAGGTTTGAACTACAATGCGGTTCAGTATGGCTTGGTAGATGGTACTGGTCTTATTGATTATGACCAAGTAGATGCTCTAGCACGTGAGCACAAGCCAAAAATGATTATTGCTGGTTTTTCGGCATACTCACAAGTGGTCGATTGGCAGCGTTTCCGCGATATCGCTGACGAAGTAGGTGCGTATTTATTGGTCGATATGGCTCACGTTGCTGGTCTAGTTGCGGGCGGTGTGTATCCAAACCCAGTACCATTTGCTGATGTGGTTACAACGACGACGCATAAAACTCTACGTGGTCCACGCTCAGGTATGATTTTGTCTCGTGATGAAGTACTTGCTAAGAAACTAAACTCTGCTGTGTTCCCGGGCAACCAAGGCGGCCCATTAATGCATGTTATCGCTGCTAAAGCGGTTTGTTTCAAAGAAGCGTTAGAAGACAGCTTTTCTACTTATCAGCAGCAAGTAGTGAAAAACGCACAAGCGATGGCAAAAGTGGTTCAAGAGCGCGGCTATGAAGTCATTTCTGGTGGTACTGAAAACCATCTAATGCTGATCAGTCTCGTTAAGCAAGAAATGACGGGTAAAGAAGCGGACAAATGGCTTGGTGAAGCTCACATCACTGTGAACAAAAATGCTGTACCAAACGATCCAAAATCACCATTCGTAACGTCTGGTATTCGTATCGGTACACCAGCCATTACTACTCGCGGCTTCAACGAAGCACAAGCGGGCGACTTGGCAGGTTGGATTTGTGACGTGCTCGACAGCCGCGGTGATGAAGCGGTTGCTACTGAAGTACGTGGCAAAGTAGAAGCAATCTGCAAAGAGTTACCAGTTTACGAAAAAAACCAGTAAGTTTAATTGTGTACTGGTTTAGACGGCGTTGATTAAACGTCGTATAACAAAAAACCGCCTAGCTTTTGCTAGGCGGTTTTTTCGTTGTTACTCTCTATAAATCTTAGATTATTTAACGTGAACCTTTACTGCTATTGTCATCTAGCATTTTTAATTATAGTTAAGTTTGTTATTTATACTCAAAATAAATGTCAATATTTTTCTATAAATATAGTGAGCCTGACTCATTTTGGTTATCAAATTCAAAGCGCTAAGTTGGTATTTTTTTAGAAAAATATAAAAATATTTTTGTTTATGTAAAACTATTAGTATATAGTCGATATTGAGAGTTTAGTAATAATGCTGATACAAAGTGTAATAAATAATTACACTTTGTATCAGTGTCGCTGTAAATGATTATATGAATATTATTTTCAATAAAGGAATTTACATGAAAAGACAATATTTAGTTACAACGATGCTATTGCTCAGTACTACTTTTGCGCAAGCAGCAGAACAATCAGGTTTAGCCGCATTTGGTGCTGGCCTTGATGCCTTTATGGCCAATATATTTGGCTGGTTCGTCGATCTTATTTTCTTCTCAGTACCTCTTGGCGATGTCAGCTTTCCGCTCATTGTAGGGTGGTTATTAGTTGCAGCACTCATATTTACTTTCTACTTTGGCTTTATTCAGTTTCGTCTCATAGGGCTATCTCTAGATATTGTTAGAGGTAAATATACTGATCCAAACCCTGCTACTAAAGAAGAAGGTGAAGTCAGTCATTTCCAAGCTTTAGCGACTGCGCTATCAGGTACCGTTGGTCTTGGTAATATTGCAGGTGTGGGTGCGGCACTCGCCATTGGTGGACCTGGTGCTACCTTTTGGATGATTATGGTTGGCCTGTTCGGCATGGCATCCAAGTTTGTAGAGTGTACGTTAGGTGTCAAATATCGTACGATATTGCCCTCTGGTGCTGTATCGGGTGGACCTATGTACTACTTAAGCCGCGGTATGGCTGAACGTGGTATGGGCGGATTTGGTAAGCTGTTAGCTGTTGGTTTTGCACTCATGACTATATTGGCGACCTTTGGTGCTGGTAACATGTTTCAGGGTAACCAAGCCTTTGCAGTCATGAGCTCTACTTTTAGCATTCCAACGGATTACAGTATATTCTTTGGTATTGGCTTAGCATTTTTAGTTGGTATGGTTATCATCGGTGGTATGCCTCGTATTGCAACCGTTACCGAAAAAGTCGTTCCCTTTATGGCTTTATTGTATATCACGATGAGTGTCATCGTACTGGTTGCAAATTTCAACCATATCGGCGCCGCCTTTGGTGAGATTTTTACGGGTGCCTTCACGGGTGCTGGCGTGGCTGGTGGTTTTATTGGTGCATTAATCCAAGGTTTGAAACGTGCAACTTTCTCTAACGAGGCGGGTGTTGGTTCAGCCGCTATTGCTCACTCAGCGGTAAAAACCAAAGAGCCTGCTACTGAAGGTTTGGTAGCGCTGTTAGAGCCTTTCATTGATACGGTTATTATCTGTACTATGACAGCGCTCGTTATTACTATCTCTGGGGTAAACACTGCCGCAAACTTGCAAACGCAAGCTATTACTGGTGTGGATCTAACCCGTGCCGCCTTTATGCAAACAGCGCCAATTTTTCAGTACTTCTTAGCCATCGCTGTAATAATGTTCGCCTTTTCAACGATGATTTCGTGGTCATATTATGGCCTAAAAGCTTGGACTTACCTCTTTGGTGAAGGTAAAGCTGGAGAAATGATATACAAACTTATCTTTTTGGTCTTCGTCATTATCGGTACCATCGTACAGTTTAGCTTTGTTATCGACTTCTCAGATGCAGCTTTATTTGCCATGGCCATCTTTAACATCATCGGTTTGTACTTCTTAATGCCAGTTGTGAAAAAAGAGGTTCAATCTTTCGTTGCTCGTGTGAAGAGTGGCGAAATCAAGAAGTATAAATAATAGGTTTGGTGGAACACTCTATTATAATTTGATAATCAAAAAAACCGCTTAGCTTTTGCTAGGCGGTTTTGTTATATGGGTTTATAAGTAAGCCATCAAACGGATAATAGAAGAATATTAACCACTAAGCTGGCTTAATGCCAGTGCCAATATCAGGCCAATAGTTGCACCGATACCCGCCCAATGATTGCCCCGTTTAAAAGCCGTCGGAAATACTTCAGTCGCAAGTGACGCAATCACAGCACCAGCTGCGAAACAATCAATGGCACTGATGACGCCTTTATCAACATCCTTGAGCAGTATTTTGCCTAATATGGCAGCAAGAGATAATAAAACAGCAGCCCCAACCCAAAGCATAAGTACTTTTTTGTGGCTATAGCCATTCTTGCGCATCTCTTTGGCACCGCCCGCTGCCTCTGGAAGATTCGATAACAGAATAGAACCAGCCAACGCAGCGACTTGCATCACATTACCGCTAAGTAATGACACACCTAGCGCCAAATTTTCTGGCACCCCATCAAGTGTAATCGCTGCCAGCAGTCCGCCGCCGCCTTTTGAGTTCATTTTTTCATCGATAAGGTAATCAACACTGGCAAAGACCAAGGCACCCATCAATGTGAAAGCAGCTGTTATCCAGATGCCGCTTCCTGCCACAGCAGGTTGTACCAACTCAATCACTACGGATATCATTAGCGCACCACCCGCAATAGCGAGCAAGTTGCCTTCCATCCAGCTAGGCAAATGACCGTATAAGCCCCAAAGCGCACCTACAATAAGTGCACCTGATACCACGATAATAACTGCAAATATCAACATAGTATGTTCCTTTTTTAACCACACCTTTTTAGCTATATTTATTGATAATGGTTCACGATTTTTAAGACATTATAGTTTGCATAACAGGCAGGTAGCGTTTGCGTGTTGCTCGCATTGAGTAAAACTGCACGCAAAATAAAACCCCAACCATATAAGTTGAGGTTTTGAGTTTTTAAGTTCAACTAAATAGTTTCTGGTGTTATATAACCTGCATATTACATAAATGGCAACTTGGTAAATATCTGCAGTATCGTGGCATTAACAATATCCACAAAGAATGCACCTACCATTGGTACGATTAGGAACGCTTTTGGCGAAGGCAAATAGCGATCGGTGACTGCCTGCATATTAGCAATCGCTGTCGGTGTCGCACCCATACCAAAACCACAATGACCTGCCGATAATACAGCTGCGTCATAATCTTTACCCATAATTTTAAAGGTAATCAGATAGACGTAGATAATCATAATAATGGTCTGTACGACCAATATGATCAACACTGGGCCTGCTAAATCAGTGAGCTGCCATAGTTTTAAAGACAGCAGTGCCATGGCCAAGAATAGGCTCAAAGAAGCATTACCAAATACATCAATCGAACGGTCAAACATATCAAAATTGAAAACCATCGTTAGCACATTGCGAATGATGACACCGCCTGCTAGTGCCCATACGAACGTAGGAAGCTCAAACCATGTACCTTCAGCCACCATGGTCATCACATCGGCAAACGCCAAGGCCGCTGCAAATAGCGCCAAAGTCTCGATGGTGGAAGAAGCAGTAATAAAGCGCATGCTATCAGGTCTTTCAAAGATATCTTTATTGCTATTAGCAGACTCTTCATCATGCTTGGTACTATACAACGACTGCGCACCAGCAACTTTTTCGATATCACTAGGATCAGGATTGGCTGGCGTTGGTTTTAGGCCAAGTCGATTGATCAAGCGACGGGCAACAGGACCACCAACGATACCACCCGCGACCAAACCATAAGTAGCAACCGCAATACCAAGTGTCGTTGCACCGACCACACCATAGTCTTGTTCTAATGTAATACCCCAAGCGCCTGCCGTACCATGACCACCTGTTAAAGCGATAGAACCTGTAACCAAACCGAGCAGTGGGTCTAGACCTAACGCGCTTGCCATAGCGACACCAACGATGTCCTGTAAGACAATAAACAAGGAAACGACGATAGTGAAAATCAATAAAGGCGTACCACCTGCTTTCAATCGACTAAAATCAGCACTTAGCCCAATAGAAGCAAAGAACATCAGCATGGTAGCTGTCTGTAAACCTTGATGGAAATTAAAGCTATATCCCCAAACCATATTGAGAGCATAGACAACAATTGCCGCGACCAAACCACCAGCAACAGGTTCTGGAATATTAAAGTCTTCTAAAAACTTGACTCTTCTTACCAAAAAGCGCCCAAGCAAGAGCACCAAGGTGGCCAATATCAGAGTGTAATAACCGTTTAAGGTAATCTCCATAGGTTAATCCTTTCTATAAAATGAAGTAACCTGAATTCGGGATAAATGTGGCTTTATCTCGAATTCAGGTTGTTGTATTCATGATTGAGTATGTGGGTGTGTCAAACACTCGGCCAGTACACTGACAAGTAGCTATGCAGACAGTTTCTATTCAAGCGGCACAATAATCCATAGCTGCGGCTTGCTAAACGTCTGATAAGCATCTTCAATGATGTCTTTAAAGACATTAAAATCCTCAGTGTTTATTTTTTTTATAACTGTCAGATCTAATATCAAATGACGGACATCACTATCAGTCAAACAGTCCCATGCACTGTCCCAGTTATGTGAAAAATAACTGGGGAAATCACAGGCTGTAGCCAGACTGGATAGTAAGGCAGTTTTATCAAGTGAATCACCCACGCGTATGGTAACAGCCTCAGTTGGAATGCTGGCATGAAGTGCTGTACCGTTTTGGTTAATGTGGTCTTGCTTAATATAATGTATGGCTTGGCTCATATTATTTTACGTCCAGTTTTTTGAAGCTGTCATAGTGGTCAACAGTTAGGTAATAAACGGTAGGTGGATAGCCACCAGTGACGATACGCCGTGCACCGCGATGTGATACGCCAGGGGTGGGTACGGTATATTCACGATAGTAGCCTTGAGACTGAGTAGGCAATCGGCCTTCACGATTATAAAAAGTCGTGCCGTCTTTGTTTGGATAAGGGAAGGGTTCACCTTGCTGGATCAGCATTATGGTCTTATCTATTTGTGCATCACCCGTGACGGAAGAGGCTGGCGCTTGGTTTGAGCTGCCTGATGAAGTTTGAGATATAGCGGTGGGCGTTGCGCCATCCGAAAAAGCAGTCGACTTTATATCATCAAAGAAATAAAACGCGACTGCGATAATAGCAATGAGGCTAAATAAGGTAGATAGCGGGCTTTTCTTGTTTCGATTGCTATTTTGACTGCTGCGGTTTGAGTTGTGAATGCTGCGATGGCTATTTTTGCTAGTGTGAGTAGGTGTATAGTTTGGAGCATTTGATGCAGTGTCTTGATCAAGGCTCAGCGAAGATGAGGTTACCTCAGTGGCTCTCAATTGATTTTTGTCATTACGGGTACTGTTGAAGTAGACGCCTTGTCCAACCGTTATAGGCTTTGCTAATCGTGCTTTGCTAATATGAAAGAATACATCTTCATTTTGATTATCTACATCGATAAATCCATAGCCTTTATCTTCATTCCAGTGCTTAATCTTGCCACTTTGCATGTTTGTAACGCTCCCTATAGTGTAAACGTCTATAACTCAAATACGTATGATTTAAACGAAGAAACGCCAGCATAATTGCTGACGTTTCTGATTACCTTTACAGATAGTCGATACTGGCGTAATTACGCACGAGTTTCGCCATGACCATAAACAATCCATTTTTGTGAAGTCAGACCTTCGAGACCAACAGGGCCACGAGCATGGATCTTATCCGTTGAGATACCAATTTCAGCGCCGAGTCCGTATTCAAAACCATCAGCGAAGCGGCTAGAAGCGTTAATCATCACACTGGCCGAATCCACTTCACGGATGAATCGTTGAGACTTGGTATAGTTATCTGTAATGATAACATCGGTATGATGACTACCGTGCGTATTGATATGCTCAATTGCTTCATCAATACCTGAGACTACTTTTACCGCTAGGATAGGGGCTAAATACTCAGTATCCCAGTCCTCCGTAGTAGCAGTTGATAGATGACCTTCAAGTTTGGCGTTTTCATTTAAAATGGCTTGTGACTGGTCATCGAGGCGTAGTTGCATGGCATCATCTGCTTCCACAATAGCTTCTGCAATTTTAGGCAATAGCTCATTAGCGACTGCTTCATCAACTAGGAGTGTCTCCATCGTATTACAAGTACCGTAGCGATGCGTTTTGGCGTTGACACTAACTTTGATAGCAGTCTCAGCATCTGCATCACTATCGATAAAGGTGTGGCAGTTACCATCTAAATGCTTAATCACAGGTACTTTAGCATCGTTACTAATACGTGCAATCAGACCTTTACCACCACGTGGCACGATAACATCGACATATTCAGTCATGGTAATTAGCTCGCCAACGGCCGCACGATCGGTCGTCTGTAGCACCTGTACGCTATGTTCCGATAGGTCAGTATGACTAAGTCCTTTGATAATGCATTTGGCAATCGCTTGATTAGATTCAAATGCTTCAGAACCACCGCGCAAGACAATCGCGTTGCCTGATTTGAGCGCCAACGATGCGGCTTCTAACGTTACGTTAGGACGTGACTCATAAATCATACCGACCACACCCAGTGGTACACGCATTTTGCCTAAATGAATACCAGATGGGCGATAGGTCATGTCAGTGACTTCACCAATAGGATCAGGAAGTCCAGCGACGTCTTTAAGACCTTGAAGCATACCGTTGAATCGCGCTTCGTTTAGTTCCAAGCGATCGAGGAGTGCGCTATCGAGATTATTTTTTTGACCATTGTCCATATCGATTTTATTGGCAGCCAAAATGTCTTGTTTGGCATTGACCAGCTCATCATGAATGGCTATGAGTGCTGAGTTCTTATCACCAGTGTTGGCAGCAGCGAGTGCACGAGAAGCAGCTCTTGCTTGCTTACCGACAGACTGCATATAGGTCGTAATATCTGTAGTATTTGATTGACTCATAAATTATTTTCCTTATGTAATACAGGTTTTCTTAAATAAAGGCGCTCAGTTTATATAGGTAAAAGTCTCTAAACAGGCGGAAAATGTCGCAAAAAAAGAAATTTTGAATGCCTACTTAGATAGCGATAGGTCATTATGCTATTTAACATAGAGCAGATGAGGTCGATAGTAAAGTTGATTTTGTGAATAGAACCCGCGTTGCAATAATCTTATACGTACCTATTGAAAACATATTATTCATGTTAAATAGATTCTTTAAAGTAGGCGCGTTATCAGTACTACACTATATCTTTACGTGTTTTTAACAGAATTGCGTTGTAAATACTAAGGTAGCTACAGCATATCCTCAGTATAGTAAGTACTAAACAGCAAGGCTATTTATAGCTAGTACTTAATCTTATTATAATGAATGATGGAGAATGAACATGGCTACTACAAACAAGACAATTAAGAGTTGGATAACAGTAGGCTTGGTTACGAGCGCACTGGCCCTAAGTGCGTGCGGTAAACAAGACGAAACACCAATGGAGACTGAAACAGATACCGCAGTGGATGCGCAAACTTCTGTAGAAGAAACTGCGTCAGCGAGTGGATCTGATGATGTGGCTGTGGCTAGTGCCGATGATGAGGGTGTTGACGTTACTAATAACGACGATGTGGCAGTTGCAACAGAAGAAGACACAGATATGCTAGATGGCACCGAAGACTCAGAGCACGTGTCGACGTACTAGTTGCATAGTATAGGGTACATTAACTGCATACTTTAAAAGACAGTTATCAGATAACACAACGTCTCTTATTCTAAAGTGATAAAATAAAGCCCAGAGCGATAAACTCAGTCTGGGCTTTTTTTGTATTAATGGTTTCTCGTATGCTGATTAACCCATTGGTTAAAGACAGTATTTGCCTTTTTACTGCGTAATAAGAGACAATATGACATTTTTCTCTTTGCCTTATCAGGCATATTACGATAATGCTCTAGATGTATATACTATATAGGTATAGCTATATAGCGCTCATTTTATTCGTGTTTTCACTCATATTTATTGGAAGTCTGCTGAACCATGCTTGATACTGCAAAAAACCCGACTCGGCCTATCGCCCTAGACTTACAAGACATCCATAAAAGCTACGGCTCGTTAGAAGTATTAAAGGGAGTATCCCTAACTGCTTATGATGGTGATGTTATATCTATTTTGGGCTCATCTGGCTCAGGTAAGTCGACGTTGCTGCGTTGTATTAACCTTCTTGAAAACCCCAATCATGGTCGTATATTGATCGGTGACGAAGAGTTGATGCTAAAACCTGCCAAATCAGGTGAGCTACAAGCGGCAGAAGTGAAGCAATTAGAAAGCTTGCGTGCTCGCGTGGGGTTTGTGTTCCAGAACTTCAATCTGTGGCCGCATAAGACGATCCTACAAAACATCATCGAAGGACCAACGCAGGTCCTAAAAATCAAAAAAGCCCAAGCCATCAGTGATGCCGAAAAACTGCTCGACAAAGTAGGTCTGCTCGACAAAAAAGACGCTTATCCTGCGAATTTATCTGGTGGTCAGCGTCAACGTGTCGCGATTGCCCGTGCGCTTGCTATGCAGCCACAGGTTCTATTATTTGATGAACCAACTTCTGCGCTAGACCCTGAATTGGTAAACGAAGTGCTTGCAGTAATGCGCGAGCTAGCAGAAGAGGGGCGTACGATGCTTATTGTTACTCATGAAATGCGCTTTGCCCGTGAAGTATCAAGCAAAGTCGTCTTTTTGCATCAAGGGGTGGTTGAAGAGATTGGCACACCTGAGCAAGTCTTCGATAACCCTACCTCTGAGCGCGTCAAAGACTTTATGGCGTCACACCGTCCTACCTAATTTTTTGTCTAGTTTTCTGTCTAATATTATGGTGGCAATACCTTTGCCACCATCTTTCCTGCCAAATATAAAATCACTGTAACGTAACCATTGTTGACTGTTTATTGCCCAATGATAACTATGAGTATGCAAAACGTTTGTTTTTGATATTTTACTCAGGTATTATCAAAAGGTTTATAGACCGTCACGTCTCGTGGCTGTCTGCCTTTCTGCTATCTATATTGCTTGTCTGGCAGGGACGTCAGAGAACAAAATATCAGAATCCTAAGCCAGAAAATCCTGTCAAAAACTTATGTTAAAACCCATCAGAATTTAAGGAACGTATGATGTCGAATTCTCGCCTATTGTGGTCGTCGATGACCGTTACTGCTGCATTGATGTTGAGCGCTTGTAGCCAACCTGCCGATGAAACCACCGATACCAATGCTGACACTCCTGCAGCAGAAACTACTGGTAAAACCATCCGTATCGCCACCGAGGGCGCTTACCCTCCATTCAACTACACCAACGCCGATGGCAGCTTGGCAGGTTTTGATATCGATGTTGCCAATGCTTTGTGTGATCAAATGCAAGCCAGTTGTGAAATCGTCGCGCAGGATTGGGACGGTATTATCCCAGGTCTATTGGCACAAAAATATGATGCGGTAATTGCTGGTATGTCTATCACTGCTGAGCGTCAAGAAAAAGTAGATTTCAGCGAGCCGTACTTTGCCAATACGATGGTATGGCTGACCAACACTGATGGTAATTTTGATCCTATGGCGATCGAAAACGTAACGCTTGGTGGTCAACGTTCTACTACGCCAGGTGCTTATCTACAGGATAACTACGAAGGTAAAGATGGCAATACCGTTCAATTATACGATAACTATGATAACGCTTATTTAGACCTAAAATCTGGTCGTAGCGATGCTGTATTGGCTGAAAAAGTATCTGCAAAATCATGGTTAGTAGATAACTCAGAAGGCTTCGGTATCGTCGGTGATGAGATTGATAACGATGACAATATTGCCATTGCTGTCCGCAAAGATGACTCACTTAAAGCAGAGTTTGATAACGCGCTTAGCGAAATCCGTAGCAACGGTGAGCTAGCACGTTTAGAACAAGCCAATTTTGGTCAATAAATTTGTGTGTCTAGAGAACATAAACCAATATAGTAAAGGATAGTAAAAATGACAATTTCAATGACATCATCAATGGGTAAAAAAGTATTATGGCTAGCACCACTTAGCGCAGCAATGCTAATGTTGGCAGGTTGTAACGATAGCTCAGCACCAGCAGAAAATACTGAAGCTGATACCGCTACTGAAGCGCCTTTGGATCTTAAAATTGCTACAGAATCAAGCTTTAAGCCTTTTAGTTACACCGATGCTGAAGGTAATCTAATTGGTTATGAGATTGAGCTGGTTGATGCCTTGTGCGAAGAGATGAATGCAGAATGTGAAGTTATTTCTCAAGATTGGGATGGACTGATCCCAGGGCTAAATGCACAAAAATTTGATGCAGCTATTGCTGGTATGTCGATCACACCTGAGCGTAAAGAAGTGGTCGATTTTAGCGACCCATACTTTCACAGTGGTATTATCTTAATCGGTAAAAAAGGTGATGATATTAGTGTTGATGAGCTAACAGATCAACCAATTGCATCACAGCGTTCAACGGTTTCATCACAGTATTTGCAAAACGAGCATGACGATGCTGACATCAAGCTATATGATACTCAAGATAATGCCTATTTAGATCTGACATCAGGCCGTGTGCGCGCGCTTATGTCTGACAAAGTAGTGGGCGTTGATTGGTTAAAAACTGAAGCAGGTCAAGAATACGAAATCAAAGGTGACGAAATCAGTACTGATGATGATGCGATGGGTATTGCATTCCGTAAAGGCGATCCGTTAGTTGCTAAATTTAATGCGGCATTGGCTGAGATAAAAGACAACGGCACCTATGATCAAATCACTGGTAGCTATTTTGGTACTAGTTCCACTGCTGCTGCTCAAAAAGCAGGGGACACTGATGATGTCGAAGAAGTAATGGTCGCTGAAGAAGAGGCGCCAGCTAACTAATACGATATCTAGTAGTTTGACTGCTATTGTTTAAAAACGTGTTGTTTACTCAAGTAAAAACCAAGGATGATCATGAGCAACCAGTGTGCCCCAATCTATACCACGACTGACAAATTCAATGTGAATATGATCAGACGTCTGTCTATGTCATTGCTTGCGCTAGCGACAGCCTTTACCGTTGCTGGCTGTAGCAATAACCAAGAGAGTGCGACTGATGCCAGTCCAGAGGCTACCGAAGTAACGGCAGCCTCTACAGATGAGGTATTACGTATCGGTACAGAGGGGGCATATGCACCTTTTAACTATACCAATGCTGATGGGACCCTTGGTGGCTTTGATGTTGAGGTAGCAAATGCACTCTGTGCAGATATGCAGGTGACCTGCGAGATTGTAGCGCAGGACTGGGACGGTATTATCCCCGGTCTGAAAGCGGGTAAGTATGATGCAATTGTCGCCGCGATGTCGGTCACACCAGAGCGTGCAGAGCAGGTCAGCTTTACCGATCCTTACTTTAGCAATGCCTTAGTTTTCTTGGCAGAAAAAGACAGCAGCTTTGACCCTAGCAACAACAGCGATATCGATTCTCATTCTATTGCTGCACAGCGTTCGACCATTTCATCGCAATGGCTAGAAGATACGTATCCAAAAGCCGATATGAAGCTTTATGATACGTTGAGTAATGCGTTTTTAGATCTTGGTTCAAACCGTGTCGATGCGATGATTTCTGATAAGCTGCCTGCAATAGAATGGCTGAGCTCGTCTGCTGGTAGTAAATATGCACTAAAAGGTGATGAGATTGATATCAATGATAACTTTGCGATAGCGGTACGCCCAGGCGATCCATTACAAGCGAAGATTAATCAATCTCTTGCTAATCTAAAAGCAGACGGTACTTACGATAAAATAAATCAAAAGTACTTTGCGGTGCCAGCGTCTGAAACGGGCACAGTGGGTGAAGACGTAGAGCCAAATGCTAGTGAGCAACCAACGTCAGAAGCGGCTAGTTAATAACTAACAGCAATCAAAGATAACAGTCAAAAAATATTGTTTTGTTTAATAAAAGGATATCGCCATCATGGCGATGTCCTTTTTTATTAGCGGTTACATCATCGAATATACATCGTAGGCATCCATCATTTTTGCTCAAATTTAGTTGGTTTATTGTATGCTTCTAGAGGTAAGTGTCTGTTTAAGTACAGCTTAGGCTCAGCTTTTACGTGTCAGTATTAACATCACAGCGAGTGAATATGATAAAATCAGCGCTCATTTCTACTGTGTCAATTATCGCAGCGTTAATCGTATTCTTCTGACGTCATTTTTTGACGCCGACCATCCCTATTGATTTGGTATAAAATACGGTGTTTTGCCGCGTTCAGCTATTGATGCTGATTCTTTTAACTCATATTTTGCAAATTGCTAATATAAAGAGACTGAGTGGATAATCGTGTTTGACTTACAAGGATTTGGCGCGCTTTTATTAAGCGGCGCTACCGTCACCATACAGCTAGCTGTGACCAGTCTGATTATTGGTCTGGGTTTAGGCCTGCTCGGCGCAACCGCCAAGATGTCCAATATCTGGTTGCTACGTAAACTTGCGACTGTTTATACTGCGACGATGCGCGGTATACCTGAGCTGTTATTGGTGCTCTTTATTTATTATGGCGGCTCTATCTTGTTGATGAGCATCCTCAAAAAGTTCGGCTACAACGACTATGTCGAAATTAGCGCTTTTTGGGGTGGTGTCATGGCGCTATCTATTGCTTTTGGTGCGTATGCGACTGAGATTTTTCGCATGTCCATTCAGGAGATTCCAGTAGGACAGCGAGAGGCTGCCCAAGCGATTGGTATGCGTCCTTTGCAGACTTTTTATCGCATCACGTTGCCGCAAGTATGGCAAATTGCACTGCCAGGTTTGGGTAATTTGTTTTTGGTATTACTCAAAGATACCGCATTGGTATCGGTCGTGGGTCTCAAGGACATCATGTATCAATCATCGCGTGCGGCACAGTCAACGCAGCAGCCGTTTACCTTTTATATGGCAGCAGCGATTATTTATTTGGGTCTGACCATGTTGATTACTGGCTTCATGATGTGGCTTGAGTGGCGCGCCAATCCTGCGGCACGCTATGCCAAAAAGATAAGTCGTCAATCCACTCACAGTCAATCGACCATAGGATAGAGGAGAGATACTATGGATTGGAATTGGCAGGTCATTTTTGACCATATCCCTGATTTATTAGGTGGTGCGGTATTGACCGTACAGCTGGTATTATTTTCAGGTGTGATTGGATTGCTGTTCGGTTTGGTCTTGGCATTGCTACGACTGTCTAAGAGTTGGGTGGTACAGATACTACCGTTTCTGTATATCTTCTTTTTCCGTGGCACACCGCTGCTGGTACAGATATTCCTGATTTATTACGGTTTGGGTCAGTTCGAGGCTGTACGCGAGTCGTTTTTATGGGAACCAGTACTTAGCCAAGCATATTGGTGCGCCATTATCGCCTTTACTCTTAATACCAGTGCTTATCTAGCAGAGATTATACGCGGTGCGATTCAGACGATTCCTGTTGGAGAGCTTGAAGCGGCTGACGCTCTAGGTATGTCAAAATGGCAAAAGCTAACACGTGTGACGCTACCGCGCGCATTTGGTATTGTGATCCCAGCGTACAGTAACGAAGTTATCTTTATGCTAAAAGGTAGTGCGCTAGCTTCAACTATTGCATTGATGGATATCACGGGTGTTGCTCGTACAATTAGTGCGCGAACTTATACCTTGATGGAGCTATTCTTTGCCGCTGGTATCGTTTACCTACTATTGTCTTGGGTTATTTTGTTTAGTTTTAGACTGTTTGAAAAGCGTATGAACCGTCATGCCAGTTATGTACCACCAGATGTCGTGACCAATACGATTTCATAGTTAGCAGTTAGCAGTTAGCAGTTAGCAGTTAGCAGTTAGCAGTTAGCAGTTAGCAACTAAAAATCGTCACAGTTACTGTAGACAATATAGTATGGACTACGGATAAAATAGCCATCATTTACAGGGAGAGTCTAGTATGAGCCAATCACCACATGAGTCATTAGCTAACACCATTGCAACTGGTGTTAGTGCCGAGCAGGGTGCTATCAATCATAATGAAAGCCTGCGTGCTTCTATTGGTAAAGTCGTCTGTGTTGGTCGCAACTATGCAGCACACGCTGCAGAGTTGGGCAACGAAGTACCAACCACGCCGATACTGTTTATGAAGTCTGCGTCTTCAGTGGTCTCTATTCGTGGTGATGTGGTTCGCCCAAGTCCAGAGCTTTCAGGTGAGACTCATTATGAGGCTGAGCTATGCATTCAGCTATCAGATGACTTATCTATGGCGACAATTGAGCAGGCTCAGCAAGCGATTGGCGGCGTGACATTGGGACTGGATTTGACCTTGCGTGACTTGCAAAGCAAGCTAAAAGAAAAAGGTCATCCGTGGGAGCGTGCCAAGTGTTTTGACGGGGCCTGTGTACTTGCTGATTGGCTTGACCCACAAGCGTTTGGCAATCTGCAGAATGTACAGTATCAGCTGTCTATCAATGATAAATTAACGCAAGATGGCGATAGCGCATTAATGCTGTTTCCTGTCTATGAATTGCTAGTCAATATTAGCCATGCATTTAACTTGCAAGCAGGTGATGTGATTATGACTGGTACGCCAAGCGGCGTTGGTGTGTTGCAAGCAGGTGACAAGCTTCAGTTGAAACTGGGTGATCATGAGTGGGTATCACAAGTACAGTAAGCTTTTTGCAATAACAGATGTATATTTAAAACCCCGAGCTATTGCTTGGGGTTTTTTTTTAAGCTTTTATATTTATTTCTTAAATTTGCCAACTGAAAAACCATTCTATCTTTAAATCACTTTACTTCTTAATCATCATTAGCAAAGTCGATTGTCATCAGTTTGTCACCTATTGTTCAGCGTGCTGTCATAAAGGTTGAGTAGACTTAAGCGGAATTCGTATTTTTGTGGTCGTAATTATAAAGCTGCGATCAACTCTCTGCCAATCTAGCCTAATAGCAAGGTGACTGATAATGACATTATTGAACAATGAGCGAACGCTTGCCCACGAAGTGGTTGAAGACTCAAATCCTACTAATAATACTGACTTTCAGACGATTATCAATCGTCGATTGAACCGCCGTAGTATTCTAAAAGGTGGCACAGGATTGACGGCTGCCGCTTTTTTTGGCGCATTACCTTTGGCTGGATGTAGTGAAGATGATGATAGAAATATGGTCAGTGATGACAATAATGCAGCCATTCCTGCGCAGGGTGATTTGAAGCGTCCTGATACCTTGAAGTTTGAGGCAGTCGCGCATTCAACTGCGGAGACGATGACCGTAGCGGCAGGCTATAAGGCAGAGATAATATTACCACTTGGTACACCATTGAACTCTGGTATCGAGGATTGGAAAGACAATCGCGAGCAATCAGCAGAGTCATTTGAATGGCGTATGGGTGACAACCATGATGGGATGTGGTTCTTTGGCAAAAACGGTAATGCTTACGATGCCAAAGCGTCAGAAAACAGCTTGCTTGTCATGAACCATGAATACGTTAACAGCAGTGAGCTTAGCCCATTTGGGTACTACGTCACGCAAGATAACGATGCTGCGCCTATCTTTCAAAATCGTCGTCTCGCAAGCGACGTCCGCCGCGAAGTCAACTGTCATGGTGTCTCGGTAGTTGAGTTAACTCGCCGTGCAGATGGTATGGGTTATGAGATGGTGCCTGACTCTAAATACAACCGCCGAATCACCAGTAGTACAACAGCGCAATTGGCTGGCCCTGTGGCAGGTTCGGCTCTGGTCAAGACCAAGTTTGATCCGACAGGTTATCAGACTCGCGGTATCAATAATAACTGCGGCGCAGGTCTGTCGCCTTGGGGCACTTATCTGACTACCGAAGAAAATTTCTTGGGTGTGTTTGCCCGTGGACAAGATGCAAATCAATTGAGCGCTAATGACAACTATGCTCGCGAACGCTACGGTGCAGTAGAGGACTTCCCAGGTTGGGAGTATCTATGGCATACCCCAGAAGCAAAGGATGCCAAAATAGCAGACGAGTTCTCGCGCTGGGATATGACCGCAGTTGGTGACAGTGCAGCTGAAGATTATCGCTATGGCTTTAATACCTTTGGTTATATTACTGAGATTGACCCATTTGACCAAAAATCTATGCCGCAGAAACGCACTGCACTTGGCCGATTCGCCCATGAAAATTGCGCTTATGCGCCTGTCGAGCAAGGCAAGCCAGTAGTATTCTATATGGGTGATGATGCCCGAGGTGAGTACATTTATAAGTTTGTCTCCAAAGCGATGTGGTCAAACTCAGATATCGGCGGCGGACTAAAAGCAGGTGATAAATATCTGAATGAAGGCACGCTATACGTAGCAGTATTTAACGAAGATGGTAGCGGTGAGTGGAAAGCACTCGTCCATGGTCAGAATGGACTGGATGCTTTTAATAGTGCATTACCATTCAATGGTCAAGATGAAGTGTTGGTATTCGCCCGTGCAGCTGCTGATGCTGCTGGCGCTACTAAGATGGATCGACCTGAATGGGTATCGGTCAGTCCTATGACAGGCGATGTCTATGTGACATTGACTAATAATAAATATCGCGGTGTACGTGATGACCAACCTGTCTCAGCTTCCAATCCGCGTAGTTATCAGTCAAGCGAAAAGGCACTTGGTAATGACAATGGCCATATCATTCGTTGGGCGGAAGCGGGCGGTGACCATGCTGCAACGAGTTTTGAGTGGGATATCTATTTGTTTGGTGCGCCAAGTGATTTATCAGCAGAAAACCTCTCCCAGCTAAATGATAATAACGACTTTTCTTCACCTGACGGCCTATACTTTGACCCACGCGGTGTCTTATGGATTCAGACAGATGACGGTGCTTATACCGATACCAGTAGCTGTATGTTGCTCGCGGCTCTGCCAGGCAAAGTCAGTGATGGATCGATGACGACCACATCAGCAGGGCAATCAACCCGAGTCGGTACCTCTGCCAGCAATGACAATATCAAACGTTTCTTTGTCGGCCCTGAAGGGTGCGAAGTGACAGGTATTACCATGGCGCCAGACTTTAAAACGCTGTTTATCAACATTCAGCATCCTGGCAACACATGGGGCGCTGTCGCTGGTGGTAGTATTCCTCGCTCAGCGACTGTGATGATTACTCGTGAGGATGGTGATGTCATACTGGCAGAATCGTTTGATACGGCTGATAGTACGACATAGCTAAATAAGCTGTAAGCGATCAATAAAAATTACTCAAATGATCACAACTATAAAAATCCCAAGTTAAGGCTTGGGATTTTTTATTATTACGTTGATTTGATTGTTAAAGAAACCGTCTATCAGTAATCTAGCTCTGCTGGTCGCCATTCAGTGGTAGAGTCGAACCATTTACTTCTATTTGCTACAGTTACAGGATAATATAGAAAATAACTTCTCTCGCTGAATGTGTAAATACTATGAGCAGTACAAGTGTGTTTTATAGCGACAGTGTTAGTGACAGCGACGTTCAAAATGATAGCAGCTATACTCGTATCCACCATGAGCTCGATGCGCATTTTATTCCCGACGCTAGTGTACCGCTACACAGTCACCTATATGAGCAAATCGACCAACTCGAAGCCATTGATATGGATGAACTGGTCAAGCTACTAGCAGATTCGGATGACAGCGATGAAATCAATAAAACACCTGTGTCTTTGACTGACTTTTTTGAAGGATTGGCGCAGCTTGCCACCATGGGTGTGGTTGAGATTACAGAAATTGTAGAGGCTATCCACCGTGAAGTTATCTTGCGTCCGCTAGGCCGCTTCAATGACAAACATTTAAACAAATGGTCGCGCGGATTTACTGGACGTATCTATGGCACGATACGTCATGTCATGCAGATGGTTGGTAACAATCTAGCATCTGTACTACGCATATACAAAAACTTAATTATCCAAAAATCAGTGCAGCCATTACCAGACTCACTAAAAAAGCTAGTCAATGTACTCAATGGTGTCATGGGCGATCATCTTGTCAATAATCAGAATGCGCTTGCTATTCCGATGATGCTCTATACTCAAGATGGCAAACCACAAAATGACGTACTATCAGGACGCATCGCTATTTTATGCCATGGTTTATGTATGAGTCATTTAAGTTGGCAAGCACAAGTGGATCATGATTTAGGTAAGGCCATTCACATCAGCCAGCCTGATACCACGGTTCTGTATTTGGATTACAACACAGGTCGCCGTATCTCACGTAGTGGCCGTAAATTCTCTCAATTGCTACAAGCGCTGGTCGATGATAACCCAAATATCAGTCAGATAGATCTGGTCGGACACAGTATGGGCGGTTTGGTTGCTCGCAGTGCATTGTTTTATGGTGAGCAAGATCGCCTAGATTGGATAAAACGCGTGGGTAACCTGATCACGCTAGGTTCGCCGCATCACGGGGCAGTCCTTGAGCGTATCGGTAACTATGTGCAAGATATCATTGCCAAACTGCCGTTTGCAGGCTCGCTGGCCAAGCTCGGCGATATGCGAAGTGCCGGTATTATCGATCTACGTCATGGCAGTATTCGTGATGCAGACTGGAAGGCATTGGAGGGCCGTAGCGTGTTGCCACAAGATTTCCGTCATCCTGCACAGCTGCCAAGTGATATTAAAACTTACTTTGTCGCTAGTGCTTTGCTTGAAACGCACTATGATTCTAAGGTAACGGACCTGCTAGGAGACAGCTTGGTATCTGTCGCTTCAGCGTTGGGCGAAGATGACGCGGAGCATGCTTTGTTTGTGCCAGATGGTCATAAAGCAGTGTTTTATGGGGTCAATCATATTAACTTGATTCATAGCAGGCGGGTGCGCGAGCAGGTGGTTAAATGGCTACTTGATAATGGCCGAAGTGACTACGCTGGGCGTCCGCGCATACATTCTTATCCTAGAAGTTTGGATTTGGTGGTGTAATGACTTAATCATAAAACAAAAACCCTCAAGCATCACACTTGAGGGTTTTTATAGATGATGGTTTATGATGATAAAAAATTATTCAGCAAATATAGCTGCTACATCATTTTTATTGAACTTGTAGATTTCACCGCAGAATCCGCAATCCATCTCAAACGTCCCGCCTTGTTCTTCGACGACATCTAGTGCTTCTGCTTCACCAATTTGCTCGATTGCCATTTCACACTTCTCGCGCGAGCAAGTACAGCCAAATGCTAGCGGGGCAGGCTCAGGGGCAACGATGTTCTCTTCATGATACAAGCGATATAGTATTTCGTTAGCATCCAGCGTTGTTAGCTCTTCTGCTTTTACCGTGCGCGTCAATACAGACAAGCGTGTCCATAAATCATCGTCGATACCTGCATCTTGGTTTTGCTCAACTTCAGACGTTTCTTCGGCAGTACGCGGTAGCATTTGTACCAAGATACCACCTGCTTGCAGACCGTCCGATGCTAGGTTAATCAATGTTGGAATCTGCGCCGATTGCTTTTGATAATGTGCCAAGCAGTCCGCTAGATTGTCATGGCTGCGCTCAACGATACCTTGGTATGGCTCGCCGCCATCAGGCTGGATATTGATAAACAATACGCCTTGTCCCATCGCACCAAGCTCAGCAAAAGCTTCTTTAGCATGGGTCATATTGTCCCACGCTTGTACTTGTTCATCCGTCTCACCTTTCCAGCTAGCAAGCGCACGAATGATACCGTCTTGATCGCATTCTGCCATCGCCCAGTTTAGCAAACTGTCACTGTCCGATGATTGTAGCTGAATAGATAGACGACCATTGATTTTGACCGTACTGATTAGCAAACTTGCTGCGGTCAGCATCTCACCCAATAAGCGTTTGATGGCTTCAGGATAGGGCTTTTGTGCAATTGTGCTTGCATAGCTGCGTGATAGGCGCACCACATCGCCACGTACGGGAGAATCTTCAACGAAAAAACGTTGGCGAATGTCGTTGCTGCCATGGTTACCAGTAGTTTGGCTGTCCGTATTTGGGACTTGGATATCTTGATTCATAGGTCATTTGTAGTATAGAGAAGTTGTTTGCTTTATGGGGATTACTACCGATTTATCAATCATAATTAGCAGACTGTTTTAACGCTTATGAATAGTAATAGCTGATAATAAGCTTATGTAACAAAGCAGTTATTTATACAAAGCCTAAAGAGATAAACTCTATGAGCCATCATCTGATAGTTGGAATATAAATATATTCATAAATATGTACTCTCTCGAAAAAAATGTACCCTCTACTGCAAAATTGTTGTACAGTAACATTAAGTTGCATTGTGATAAACAACAGCAACATCCGTACGGATGCGGGGCAGACGGGTCAATTAGACCTATATCGTCCAAGCACTCACTCAATCTTGCGATAAAAGGATGTATTTCATGTCATACTCATTTTCCAAACCGTTGACTTTAGCTGCTGTTATGGCATTAGGTTTAGCGGGATGTAATAACAGCAGCCAAACCAGCACTGATGCGCCAGCAGATGATGCAGCGACGACAGAAACCACCAACGGTACGCTACAAAAAATCAAAGACTCTGGCACTATCGTCGTCGGTCACCGTGACTCCTCTATTCCTTTTTCTTATATTGCTGATGATCCTAATCAGCCGATTGGCTATGCGCACGATTTGGAAATGAAAGTGGTTGAAGCAGTTAAGCAAAAGCTAAATATGCCAGACCTTAACGTTCGTTATAACTTGATTACCTCGCAAACTCGTATCCCGTTGGTACAAAACGGCACAGTAGATTTTGAGTGTGGCTCAACCACCAATAACGAAGAACGTCAAAAGCAAGTCGCATTCTCTAATGGTTTCTTTGAAATCGGTACGCGTCTGTTAACCAAAAAAGACTCTGGTATTCAAGATTTTGAAGACCTAAAAGGCAAAACCCTTGTAACGACAGCAGGAACGACTTCAGAGCGTTATATCCGTCAATACAATGATGAAAACAGTATGGATACCAATATCATCTCAGCAAAAGATCATGGCGAAGGCTTCCTTATGCTAGAAAATGGTCGTGCTGATGCGTTTATGATGGATGATGTACTACTGGCTGGCGAAAAAGCCAAAGCAAAAAATCCTGATGAGTGGGTTATCGTTGGCGAGCCGCAATCGTTTGAAATCTATGGTTGTATGATGCGTAAAGATGATCCTGAGTTCAAGGCTGTAGTCGACGAAGCACTTGCTAATGTCTTTAGCTCAGGCGAAATCAATAGTATTTATGACAAGTGGTTCTTGAACCCAATCCCACCAAAGAACGTCAATCTAAACTTTGAGATGTCAGATAATCTAAAGGCCTTGATTGCCAATCCGCATGACAGTGCTCAGCCTAAAGAAGCAGCAGCGCAGTAACGCTCATTGTCCCTCAACATAGCTTGCCTATATGTTCAGATAATCATTAATTTTATTTGACGTATAGGCTTATCAATCGTTGCTCGGAGAGACAACCATGAATTATAGCTGGAACTGGGGTGTGCTCTTTGAGCAGACTGGTATTGGTAGCGAGCTTTATATCCATTGGATGATCACTGGTCTTGGCTGGCTGCTATTGATTGGCAGTATCGCATGGGCCATCGCGATGGTCGTCGGTACCATCTTCGGTATCATGCGCACCTTGCCAAACAAAACTGCTCGTGCAATCGGTACGGCTTATGTGACATTTTTTCGTAATATTCCATTGCTTGTACAATTGTTCTTTTGGTTTTATATTGCGCCTGGTTGGCTGACGCCGACGATACAAGAATGGTGGTATAAAGACTTGTCTCCGAATACCTCAGCCATGCTATCAGCCAGTATCGGTCTTGGTTTATTTACTGCTGCTCGTATCGTTGAGCAGGTACGGACGGGTATTGAGTCATTGCCGGAGGGACAGCTCAATGCTGCCTATGCATTAGGGTTTAGCATCCCACAAGTCTATAAGGAAGTTCTGCTACCGCAAGCATTTCGTATTATCTTACCACCGCTCAGCTCTGAGCTGACTAACTGCTTTAAAAACGCTTCTGTGGCCTCACTTGTGGGGGTGATGGAGCTGATTAGTCAAACCAAGACCATCAGTGAATACACTCAAAACAGTATCGAGATATATACTTACGCGACAATTATTTACTTAGTTTTCAATTTATCCTTAATCGCTATTATGGGTTTGATTGAACGCAAACTGCGTGTGCCTGGGCTTATTGCGGGAGGTCAGAAATGAATATGACCGAATTGGCGACAGCCTATCCTGGTTTAATGGGCGGCATGATTACCACCTTAAAAGTGCTATTTCTAGCTATTTTGGGCGGTATTAGTTTAGGTACTGTACTGGCACTAATGCGCTTATCAGGTATTAAAGCGCTTGAGATTCCCGCCAAGCTATACGTCAATTATTTCCGCTCTGTACCGCTACTACTGGTACTACTATGGTTTTATTTTGCCGTACCGATGATTTATCTTTGGGTAACGGGAAAATATTTGCAACTCGATGCTGCTTTCGCATCTTGTGTGGTTGCCTTTATGATGTTCGAGGCCGCTTATTTTTCTGAAGTAGTTCGTGCTGGTATTCAGTCTATTGGTAGTGGACAGATCAATGCGGCTAAAGCGCTTGGCATGACTTATGGGCAGACCATGCGTCTGGTTATCTTGCCACAAGCCTTTCGTAAGATGCTGCCGCTCATTTTGCAGCAATGTATTATCTTATTCCAAGATACGACACTGGTATTTGCCATTGGTTTGACCGACTTTTTCCGCGCAGCATACGTTCGCGGTGAGCTAATGGGATTACTCACGCCTTATATCTTAGGTGCTGGTGCTGTCTATTTTGTGATTAGTTTAAGTGCCTCTATTGGCGTACAGCAATTACAAAAGCGTTTGCGATTTTAATATAGCGACTTGAATACAGCTAACGCTAGCGTTGAGACCTCGAGTTGAGTGTTTGATTTACCTTTTTAAATAATGATTATCGAAAATAATGTGGTTAGGAGCCAGTGATGAGCAATGCTGATACATACTTAAATGCCTTTGGCGGGCTGGTTACCAATAGTGGTCATGCTAGTGATGAGATGGTCGTGGAGATATCTAACGTCAGCAAATGGTATGGAGATTTTCAAGTACTGACTGACTGTACGGCGCATGTACATAAAGGTGATGTCGTCGTTGTTTGTGGTCCATCGGGTAGTGGTAAGTCGACCTTGATTAAAACAGTTAACGGACTTGAACCTTTTCAAAAAGGTGACATCATGGTCAATGGTATCTCTGTCGGCGATCCAAAGACTAACTTGCCTAAGTTGCGTAGCCGCGTCGGTATGGTGTTCCAGCATTTTGAGCTGTTTCCACATCTAACGATTATTGATAATCTAACGGTCGCGCAAATCAAAGTATTGGGCCGTAAAGAATCTGAAGCCAAACAAAAGGCAATGGCGTATCTAGATCGTGTGGGTTTGACGGCGCAAGCAGCCAAATATCCAGCAGAACTGTCTGGTGGTCAGCAGCAGCGCGTCGCGATTGCACGAGCATTGGCAATGGATCCAGTAGCAATGCTATTTGATGAACCAACCTCCGCGCTTGATCCTGAGATGATTCAAGAGGTGCTAGATGTGATGGTTGAGCTGACTCGTGACGGTATGACCATGATGTGCGTGACACATGAAATGGGCTTTGCCAGTCAGGTCGCCAATCGTATTATCTTTATGGACGAAGGACATATCGTTGAAAACTGTAGTAAGGATGAGTTTTTTGAAGGGGCGAAAAGTGATCGTGCTCAGATGTTCTTATCGAAGATTTTAAATCATTAAAAGTATCGACCTTACTTATATTAAACTTTGCAACCATAATCAATTCTGACAAAAAAGCGTCTCATTAGTAGGCGCTTTTTTGTGCCAATAAAATATAATGAGATTTATCCTTTTAGTTTAAGCGCTTACGTAAGGTTAGATACCTACCTGCATGATTACACTGCTAGATAGGTGAGTGAATGGCTGTTTACTGATACAATAGCGGTCAATATTTTTGATAATTAAAATAATTCATAAACCGCATTGGAGTTCATATGAGCGTAGAAAATCCACCTGTAGCATTGAATACAGAAACAACAAAAGGTATCGTCATCGTTGGTGCAGGACTGGCAGGCTGGCATGTCATCGATGCGATCCGTGCAAAAGATAAAGACATTCCGATTACTTTAGTCACCGCTGATAATGGAGATCGCTATCACAAGCCGATGCTGACCATGGCGATTAGCCAAAAGAAAAGTGCGGCAGACTTGGTTAGAGCAACTGGCGTTGATGCCGCAGAAGCCGCAAATGTTAAGCTACTTGCCAATACACAAGTAACGGATGTTGATGCTGCTACTCAACAGTTACAGCTTGTCTCTGCACTGCGCTCAGATCCTGTTTATACCAATTACGCCACGATTGGCTATGACAAGCTGGTGCTCGCCATGGGTGCGAATCCTATTTTTCCAAAAAGCTTACCAGAAAATCTAGTCTGGCATGTCAATCATATCGAGCGCTTTAGTCAGCTACAAGAAAAGCTGGCGACTGGTAGTCAGCACGTTGCTATCGTCGGTGCGGGCATGGTGGGGACGGAGATTGCAGAAGACTTGCTTAAGGCTGGTCATAAAGTAACGCTCATTGATTTAAATGATGCGCCGCTGTCACAGATGCTACCAACCAAGGCAACTGCACGTATTGCCAAAGCGATCGAGTCGCAAGGTATTCAATTCTTAGGCGGCTATCAAGTATCAGCGGTCACTCGTGTTAATAACAATGACAGCGAAGATGGCGAGAAACTACAAGTAGACTATGTACCGTTATCAACGGATGCAGATAATACTGATACTCAGCCGCTCGAACCACTGATTGTAGATCATGTGATTGCCAGTACAGGTTTGACAGTTAACGAACAATTACCTGCTGCTGCTGGTGTAGAGTTTGATCGTCGCACGGGTATCGTGGTGGATGCGCCAACTTTGCGTACCAGTACACCTAATATTTATGCGATTGGTGATTGTATGTCTATCGATGGTGTACCGTGCCGTTATGTGGCACCGTTACGGGCGCAGGCTGCGACTATTGCAGATGATGTATTGGGCCTAGACCATGCTGGCTATGCTCATAAGCCACCAATGATTCGTCTAAAAAACAAAGCTATTTCTGTCATGGTTACGGGTGTACCAAAAGCGACTGGCAACTGGCAGGTTAAGACAGAAAGTGATGAAGAGTTGGTGATGGACTTACTAAATGACAGCGATGAGGTGAGTGCAACGGTAACGATTAAAGCGCCTGCAGTCCCTAAAGTATAACGATTGCGCGACCGTCTTTTAAAAAAGTATTGAATTATCATTTATAGGTAATGTCCTTTATTCAATTCCTTTCCAGAAAATTCTGCTTAAAGACAGTACCAATATTTGAGCCAGCCACATTATCTATGATATGGCTGGCTTTTTCGTGTCAAATATTTGCCATGATTCTATGTTACCTTTTATTAAATAGAAATTCGGTTTATCTAATTAAATGATACATACTGTATTGATATTGTTGACAGGCTTTCGTTTATGGCGTTATAGTAGTTAAATGCTATGTAAGACCTGCTCAAGGAAGAGGGTTTGACCCACAGGCCATTAATCAGCACCATAAAAAGTAAAACGAAAGGACTCGTTATGACTCAAAATTATGATTTCGATGCTATCTTAGAAAATATCCCTAGTATCAATATGGGCGCACGCTCAGCGAATGCACCACTTACCCAAAGCTATGACAAAGGTCCTGATGTACCACTGATTGAAGCGACAATAGGTGATTTTTTTGATGCTATTGTCTCCAAACATCCTGAGCGCGAAGCATTGGTCGTCCGTCATCAAAATATCCGCTGGACATATCGAGAGTTACAGCAGCAAGTTAACCAGCTAGCTAGTAGTATGATTGAGATGGGGCTTGAGATTGGCGATCGTATCGGTATTTGGTCGCATAACAATGCTGAGTGGTTGCTCATGCAATTGGCCACGGCAAAAGTCGGCGTTATCCTCGTCAATATCAATCCTGCCTACCGTACCTTTGAGCTGCAATATGCCTTAAATAAGTTGGGCTGTTCAGCGCTCGTACTGATGCGCCATTTCAAAACCAGTGACTATGCCAGTTTAATTCGTGAATTGTGCCCTGAGATTTACCATAAAGACTACACTCAGCTTGATTTGGTTGAAATTCCAACAATTGAACGTATTATTTGGATTGATGAGCCAGAGTCGGACGAGACCTTTGATTTTATGCAGAAATTCTCTGCATGGATGAGCGAGGGCGATGCCAACGATCCCCGTGTAGCCGAGCGTCAGGCACAGCTTAAAAACACCGATGCTATCAATGTACAATTCACCAGTGGTACGACTGGTACCCCAAAAGGTGCAACCCTGAGCCATCGCAACATCCTTAACAACGGCTACTTCATCGGTGAGGCCATGAACCTTACGGAAGAAGATAGACTGTGTATTCCAGTACCGTTATATCATTGTTTTGGTATGGTGCTTGGCAATCTAGCGATTCTTACGCATGGTGGTTGTATCGTCTATCCAAACGATGGCTTTGAGCCATTGACCGTATTGCAAGCAGTTGAAGAAGAGAAGTGTACGGGTCTACATGGCGTACCTACGATGTTTATCGCAGAGCTTGACCATCCTGAATTTGAAAACTTTGATCTATCTACTCTACGCACAGGCATCATGGCTGGGTCTAGCTGTCCGATTGAGGTTATGCGCCGCGTCATCGATAAGATGCATATGAGCGAAGTCACTATTGCTTATGGCATGACAGAGACCAGTCCGGTATCTTGCCAGACTAATGAGCACACGCCACTTGATAAACAGGTCTCGACGGTAGGTCTGGTACAGCCTGCTCTTGAGGTCAAAGTTGTCGATACCGCAACGGGTGAAACTGTACCGCTTGGCGAGACAGGCGAGCTACTCACACGTGGCTACTCGATTATGAAAGGCTATTGGGGCAGTCGCTTTAAAACGCGTGAAGCTATCCAAGATGGTTGGATGCATACGGGTGATCTGGCCACAATGGATGAAGACGGTTATGTCAAAATCGTCGGCCGAAGTAAAGACATGGTGATTCGCGGTGGTGAAAACATCTATCCAGTAGAAATCGAAAATTATCTCTACCGCCATCCGAAAATCCGTGATGTGCAAATCGTCGGGATACCAGACGAGCGCTATGGTGAAGTACTTGCAGCTTGGATTATTCCGAAAGAACCTGGCTGCTTGACTGAAGAGGAAGTACGCGAGTTCTGTAGTGAACATATCGCTCATTATAAAGTGCCCACTTACTATCGCTTTGTCACTGAATATCCAATGACCATCACTGGCAAAATTCAAAAGTATAAAATCATTGAGCAAATGAAAGAAGAGCTAGGTTTGTAATAAACTTACTTATCTACTCTGAAAATATAAGACCAACCATGTGAGTAACGCTTAACAATAGCAGTTAGTATCATTTATATAGAAAGCCACTCACATCTATGTATCTATCTATAAGAAAAAAAGGGATATCATGAGCGCTATCATAACCAGTAAACTGAGTCCAAACTCAAGCGACTTTCAGCAAAACAGTGCCGCGATGCAAGAGATAGTCGATGACCTGTATGTACACTTGCGTAAAGTTGCCCAAGGCGGCTCAGAGCGCGCACGAGCCAAGCATTTAGCGCGTGGTAAGCTGTTACCACGTGAGCGTGTTGAGCGTTTATTGGATGTAGGCACGCCGTTCCTAGAAGTGGCACCGATGGCTGCACATGATATGTATGGCGAAGAGATTCCGGCGGCTGGCGTGATTGCAGGTATCGGCCGTATCAATGGCATCGAATGTATGATTGTCTGTAACGATGCCACGGTAAAAGGCGGCACATACTACCCAATGACAGTCAAAAAGCATCTACGTGCCCAAGAAATCGCGCAAGAAAATAATCTGCCGTGCGTTTATCTAGTTGACTCAGGCGGTGCCAACTTACCGAACCAAGATGATGTGTTCCCTGATAAAGAACATTTCGGCCGTATTTTCTTTAACCAAGCCAATCTGAGTGCGGCAGGTATTCCGCAGATTGCTGTGGTCATGGGTAGCTGTACGGCTGGCGGTGCTTATGTGCCTGCTATGAGCGATGAATCTATCATTGTTAAAGAGCAAGGTACGATCTTTTTGGGTGGTCCGCCGCTGGTCAAAGCAGCGACTGGTGAAGAAGTTACCGCAGAAGACTTGGGCGGCGGCGATGTACATACGCGGCTGTCAGGCGTGGTTGATCATCTAGCGCAAAATGATACGCACGCGCTATCGATCGCCCGTAATATCGTCAGTCATCTAAATCGTCCTGCAAAAAACATCCCTAATCAAATCACACCACGTCCGCCACGTTATGACGTCAAAGAGCTATATGGTGTCATTCCAACAGAAAAGCGCAAGCCATTTGATATTAGAGAAATTATCGCCCGTATCGTTGATGACAGTGCCTTTGATGAGTTCAAAGCCCGCTTTGGTACGACGTTAGTGTGCGGGTTTGCACATATCGAAGGGATGCCGGTCGGTATTATTGCTAACAACGGCATTCTATTCAGTGAGTCAGCACAGAAAGGCACGCACTTCATCGAGCTGTGCTGTAAACGCAAAATCCCATTAGTATTCCTCCAGAACATTACTGGCTTTATGGTAGGACGTAAATACGAAAACGAAGGTATCGCTCGTCATGGTGCCAAGATGGTAATGGCGGTGGCCAATGCTAAAGTACCAAAATTCACCGTTATCGTCGGTGGCTCGTTCGGCGCTGGTAATTACGGTATGTGTGGCCGCGCTTATAGCCCGCGTTTCTTATGGATGTGGCCAAATGCGCGTATCTCTGTCATGGGCGGTGAGCAAGCCGCCTCGGTACTGGCAACGGTCAAACGTGATAATTTTGATCGCAAAGGTGAAGCGTGGAGCGATGAGGACGAAGCGGCATTTAAAGCACCGATTCGTGAAATGTATGAAGAGCAAGGTCATCCGTACTATGCTACCGCACGTATGTGGGATGACGGCGTGATTGATCCTGCTGATACCCGTAATGTATTGGCGTTAGGACTAAGTGCTGCATATAACGCGCCGATCGAAGAGACGACATTTGGTGTCTTTAGAATGTAAGGGTTCTAAAGTCTTCCCATAATAAGCGACTACTGAGTCAACCTCATTTGAAGTACGATTTGTACATCTACATTCGGCTTCCTTGTATTAACATTATTATGAGTTGACCAAGAGTTTGTTTAAGTATTTACATGGAAATATAGAGAAAGTTATGCAAAAAGACAGTGATAAAAATTATAAAAGCCTATTGGTTAACGTCGAGCAGCATGTGGCGACAGTGACATTGAATCGTCCTGAGATACGTAATGCTTTTAACGATGAAATGATTGCTGAGCTGACAGAGGCTTTCACGAAGTTGGGTGCTGATGATGAAGTACGTGTCATTGTGCTAGCAGCTGCTGGCAAGGCATTCTGTGCAGGCGCTGATCTCAATTGGATGCGTGCCATGGCAGATTATAGCTATGAAGAAAATCTAGCGGATGCTGATAAATTGGCGCAAATGCTTAAGACTATTTATGAATGTCCTAAGCCGACAGTTGCGGCCATTCAAGGTGATGTATATGCAGGTGGCATGGGTCTGGTCGCTGCTTGCGACGTAGCCATTGCGGTCAAGATTGCTAATTTCTGCCTCAGCGAAGTCCGTTTAGGGTTGGCACCTGCCACTATCAGCCCTTATGTTATCCGAGCGCTAGGTGCTAGAGCGTCGCAGCGTTATTTCCTAAGTGCTGAGGTGTTTGATGCCAAAAAGGCGCGTCAGCTTGGCTTTATCCATGAGCGTGTTAGCGAAGAGTGGCTAGGCGATGAAGTGGCTGCGTTCTGTAACAAAGTCGTCAAAAACAGCCCTGACGCGGTAAAAACCTGCAAGCAGCTTTTACATGATGTCGCTGGTGCACCTATTACAGATGAGCTGATTGCTGACACGGTCAAAGGTATCGCTGATATCCGCTCATCAAAACAAGGTAAAGAGGGCGTGCAGGCGTTTTTGCAAAAGCGTAAACCTGATTGGCTAATAGCAGACTAACTAGTAGCAGAACAATGATAGATAAATGGGCAAATAGACAAGACGTCAAATAATAACGATAAGACACAGGGATAGTTATGTTTTCTAAAATTCTAATCGCCAACCGTGGTGAAATTGCTTGCCGAGTGGCTGCGACTGCTAAGCGTCTTGGCGTCAGTACCGTTGCTGTTTATTCTGATGCGGACCGCAGTGCTAAGCATGTGGCTGTCTGTGATGAAGCTATTTATTTGGGCGGTTCGGCACCGAAAGACAGTTATCTCAAAGGTGATGCTATTATCGCTATCGCTAAGCAAACCGGTGCTCAAGCAATTCATCCAGGATATGGGTTTTTGAGCGAAAATGCAGATTTTGCACAGGCTTGCCAAGATGCTGGCTTGGTATTTATTGGTCCATCGGCCGATGCTATACGTGCCATGGGCGGCAAGTCTGAGTCCAAGCGCTTGATGGAATCGGCTGGCGTGCCGCTGATACCGGGCTATCATGGTGATAACCAAGATGCACAGTTTTTGCAGCAGCAGGCAGATGATATTGGCTATCCAGTATTAATTAAAGCCAGTGCAGGTGGCGGCGGTAAAGGCATGCGTATCGTGGAGCAAAGCAGCGATTTTATTGACCTGCTCGACTCGTGTCGCCGTGAAGCGATTACCAGTTTTGGTAATGATCAAGTATTGGTCGAAAAATACGCGCTAAAACCACGTCATATCGAAATCCAAGTATTCGGTGATACGCATGGTAATTATGTGCATCTGTTTGAGCGTGATTGCTCAGTACAGCGTCGCCATCAAAAAGTATTAGAAGAAGCGCCAGCGCCGGGTGTTGATGCTGCCATGCGTGAGGCAATGGGTACAGCGGCAATCGAAGCAGCACGTGCAGTAGATTACGTTGGTGCAGGTACGGTTGAGTTTATTGTGGAGCAGCGTGAAGACGCTATGAATTTTTATTTCATGGAAATGAACACGCGCTTGCAAGTTGAGCATCCAGTCAGTGAGGCTATTACTGGTGTCGATTTGGTCGAGTGGCAGTTGTTGGTTGCTGCGGGTCAGCCATTGCCAAAAACGCAAGATGATCTGGCTATTAACGGTCATGCAATCGAGGCGCGTATCTGTGCCGAAAACCCTGATAACAATTTCTTGCCAGCGACAGGAACGTTATTTACGTATAAAAAGCCTGAGCATAGTACGTTTAACATTAACGATGTGCGTATCGACGATGGCGTACGTGAGGGTGACGTCATCAGTCCATTTTACGACTCTATGATTGCCAAACTTATCGTCCATGCTCCTACGCGTGGGCAGGCGCTGGCTAGACTTGATCGAGCATTAGCACAGACACGTATTGTCGGTCTGCCAAACAACGTGGCATTTTTGCGTTATATTTTAAATACCGATTCATTTAGCAAAGCCAATCTCGATACCGCATTGATAGAGCGTGAGCAGGATAAGCTTTTTGACCAGCATCCTCTTGGGTTATCGACGCTTGTGGTAACAGCTATTACGCAGCAATTAGCGAGCGAAGCGACCACGCAAGGCTCAGATCCATTTAGCAAGTCAACTGGTTTCCGTGCTTATAGCGATTATACCCGTTCATTTAGCTTGGTTTATGATGAGCAAGCCTATAGTGCTCGCATCAGTAATTGGTACAATGTGAGTTGTGTTGATAGTAAAAAGGGCAGCGATAATCTCAGTAGTTTTATGCTCGTTATTGGCAAAGAAATTGCGAATACGCAGGATGATAGTAATATCAATGTGGCCGCTCAGACCGAAACGGTTTATGAAGGTCAGGTGAGCTATGATAGTAGTGACGCGCATAATCATACATTGTGGTTAGAAGGTGCCCGTATCAATGCTCAAAGCTGGGTAAATAATGAGACGGTCTACGTATTCACAGATAATGGACGTGATGAAATTACGCTTATTGATATTATGGCACATGTGGGCGAAGACACAGCAGCGGCTGGTAGTTTGAAGTCACCGATGCCAGGGCAAGTGGTTACATTCAAAGTAGGCGTTGGCGATACTGTGAAAAAAGGTGAACCGTTAGCAGTCATCGAAGCTATGAAAATCGAACATACTATTACGGCACCGACGAATGGTGTGGTGGCAGAGCTGTTGTTTGGAGCAGGTGACTTAGTCGCTGATGGTGATGAGCTATTATGTATCGATAGTGAAAGCGAATAGAAAAGGATAATAAGTATGAGCCACTCGTATCCAAGCCATGTCACCATTGTTGATGTCAGCCCGCGCGATGGACTACAAAACGAATCAATGACGGTACCGACTGAGGTTAAGCAGATGCTTATCAATGATTTGATTGCGGCGGGTGTCAAAAAATTGGAAGCGACCAGTTTTGTTTCGCCAAAATGGGTGCCACAAATGGGCGATAACAGCGAGTTGCTTGATGCACTCGCGCCTACGCGGCAGACGGATGTTTGCTACTCGGTACTAGTACCTAATATGCGCGGCTTTGAAAATGCTATCTTGCATCGTCCTGATGAGATTGTCATTTTTGGCTCAGCCAGCGAAACTTTTAGCCAAAAAAACATCAACTGTAGTATCGATGAGAGTATTGAGCGGTTCGCGCCAGTGGCTGCTGCGGCAAAAGAACAAGGCATCAAGGTACGAGGCGTTATCTCTTGTACGGTCGGTTGTCCTTATGAAGGTGAGATTGATCCTAATCAAGTAGCCTACGTCACCAAACGATTGGTTGAGATCGGTTCAGAGCAGATCGGTATTGCGGATACAATTGGTGTTGGTACACCGCTCAAAGTACAGCGTGCCCTACAAGCGGCGCTTGAGCATGCTGATATCTCTATGCTATCTGGGCACTTCCATGATACTTATGGTCAAGCACTCAGCAATACCTTGGCTGCCTTACAAATGGGTGTTAGCGAGTTTGATACTTCCGTCGCTGGCCTAGGTGGTTGTCCTTATGCCAAAGGCGCAACGGGTAATGTCGCGACTGAAGACGTGGTATACATGCTGCATGGCATGGGTATTAGCACGGGTATCGATTTGGACAAATTGGTTGTGGCAGGTGAGCGTATCAGTGAGTTCTTAAAGCGCCCGAACGGCTCAAACGTAGCGCGTGCCATCATCAATAAACGTCAGTCTTAAAAATTATCGTAAAAATTAAATATTAAAATACAAGGAATGGTTATGAGTTTACCTGGATTGAATTTTCAACTTGGCGAAGATATTGACGCCCTACGTGATGTCGTGCAGCAGTTTGCGGCAAACGAGATTGCTCCACGTGCTGCGGAGATTGACAGTAGCGATGAGTTCCCAATGGATCTATGGCAAAAGATGGGTGACCTCGGTCTACATGGTATTACCGTTCCTGAAGAGTACGGCGGCTCTAACATGGGTTATGTCGCACACATGGTCGCGATGGAAGAGATTAGCCGCGCTTCGGCATCGGTAGCGCTTAGCTATGGCGCACACTCTAATCTATGTATTAATCAAATCAAACGTAATGGCTCTGAGGAACAAAAGCAAAAGTATTTACCAAAGCTAATCAGTGGCGAGTTCATCGGTGCTTTGGCTATGAGTGAGACAGGCGCTGGCTCAGATGTCGTTAGTATGAAGCTCAAAGCCGAAGAAAAAGACGGCAGCTATGTGTTGAACGGCAGCAAGATGTGGATTACTAATGGTCCTGATGCAGATGTAATGGTTGTCTATGCCAAGACCAATCCTGAAATGGGCGCAAAAGGCATGACGGCTTTTATCGTCGAAAAAGGTATGGATGGTTTTGGTACCGCGCAAAAGCTCGACAAGCTAGGCATGCGCGGTAGCCATACTGGCGAGATGACTTTTAATAATGTAAAAGTACCAAGCGAAAATATCTTAGGCGGTCTTAATGAGGGCGTTAAGGTATTAATGAGTGGTCTAGATTATGAGCGTGCTGTATTGGCCGCAGGTCCTATCGGTATCATGCAAGCAGTGATGGACAATGTGGTGCCTTATATCCATGATCGTAAACAGTTTGGACAAGCGATCGGTGAGTTCCAGCTAATTCAGGGTAAAGTCGCAGACATGTATACGATACTGCAAGCAGGGCGTAGCTTCTTATACACTGTTGGCAAAAATCTTGATATGTTGGACGCGCGCGGAGCTGGCCATAGTCGAGAAGTACGTAAAGATTGCGCCAGTGTGATTCTGTGGTGTGCCGAAAAAGCCACATGGATGGCAGGCGAAGGTATTCAAATATTTGGCGGTAATGGCTATACCAACGAGTATCCACTTGGTCGTTACTGGCGTGATGCCAAGCTATATGAAATTGGCGCAGGCACCAGTGAAATCCGCCGTATGCTAGTCGGTCGTGAGCTGTTTAACGAGACCAAGTAAGAAGTGACTAGAGCATTATCTAAATAAAAAGGCAGCACGTTTCAAACGTACTGCCTTTTTTGCGCCAACATAACAATGTGACTTAGTGCTATTTAGTCACCGATAATCGACTACGACTTATTACGGTAATCAAAGTATCTTGCTAAACCGTTTAATAATAAATCATCACGCAAGCGTACGGGGCGATTAACATGCTGGGAGATAATGGCTGCATCACCACCTGTCATAATCAATTCAAAATTAGGGTGACGATGACTGATCTCATTGATCGCGCCGACAATAGAGAGCAAGATACCGCGATGTACGGCGTCTTGAGTGGTCAAGCCTTGGCTGACATTATCAAAAGTACCGTTTGAGATAGTGATTTGCTTAGTACCAGAGAACAGTGATTCACGCTGTAGGTAGATGCTGGGGAAGATATAGCCACCCAAATGTTCAGCATGATCAATCAAATCAATGGTCACCGCTGTACCACAGCCAATCACGCATTGGCGCTTCTTCTTATCAACAGCCCCAAGCATCTGTAACCAACGATCACAGCCGAGCTGCTCATCATTGTAATCACTTTTCATCAGTGCATGTGCGGCATCGACATGGACAAACTCAAACGGAATATTCAAACGACTGAGCGTCTCTGATACTTTGGCATTGAGATTGTCGCCCAATACCGATGAGATACCAATAAAATCAGGCGCATAACGCTCAAAGCGATCTGTCAGACCCATGAGTAGTTCAGCAGGCGCTTGCAAATGCTGTTTGGCATCATGTGCGACTATTTGTCCGATATCATCGGTTAGCCAGTATTTTAGGCGGGTATTTCCAAGGTCAAGCCAGAGCATAAAAGTCCCTTTATATAGTGCTCGTTGATGATGATACTCATCAATATAGTTGCCTAAATATAGGACGGTTTTTAATCAATAACGTCGATGCGTCCAGTAAAAAGCGTAGAAATCTTACCGTTATCTTGACGCAATTGCAAACACCCATGAGTATCGATACCGCAAGCAATTCCTGTCACGACTTTTTGTTGATTACTATAGTCTTGAGTAACGCGTAAACGCAGACCTGACAATGCATCTATCATCGCAAACTGCTCCAAAAAACCATCCAAATAATAAGTATGACCTGTTGGCTGTTCTATACCTAAATGCTCAAAGCGTGTCATCGCCGCTATCAATGCTTTGCTCATCTGCTGATAGAGCATTGGTAGGTCTGGTAGGCTCGCAGATTGTGTCTCTAAAGGTCGCATCTCATTAATATCTTGTAGACTAATCGCTTGGTAACTCATGCCTTCAGCGGTTTGTGCTGTGAGTTTTGGTGTCGCTTGCACATTAAGTCCCACACCTATCACCACACCAACCAGCCTGCCAGAGTGAGCCACTGGCTCTATCAAAATTCCAGCCAGCTTATTAAAGGGTAACGTACGCTGATTTGCTACATTATTATTTAATACTGAATCCAATACCGAGCTGTCCGTTGTAGATTGTTCTTCAGATAGCTTTTCAGATTGTCTCTGAGCTTGCTGATAAAACCCCAAGTCGTTTGCCCACTTCACCCCAATTGGCGTCAATACTTGTGCTTGTAACTGCTCGTTTAATGTTTGGATCACAGGCATCTTTGCCAGTTCGAGACCTATGATGAGCGATAGCAAGCCACTGATCGGCATATGCACAGGGTGGTATAACGACAGATAGACATTACCGCGCGGTGATTGCCATGAGCGGCCATGCTGACCACGACCTGCGCTTTGGGTTTCCGCTGTCAAAACGTGTACGGTTGCGACATCTAACGAGCCGTTTTGTAAGGCTTCTATTAGCTCACTATTGGTCGAGGCGCTACTAGCCACATGACGGTGATTGAGCTCGGATAAATAGGTAGAAAAACTAGTGAGTGGCGGCATAAGTTTAGTCGATGTGGTTAAAGGAAACTTTGATATACTGAGCGATTGCTTTGGTCAAACAGTACCGAATAAACAGCATAAAGGTCACGCTGAAATTTGGCAAATACAATTAAGCAGGCCTAAGCGAGTACTATAGCGCCAGCCAGTATTATAAAAGGTTCGTTCTATGATGTTATATGTGTGGTTTGTGATTGCAGGCGCGTTTGCGGGTGTCAGCGCGGGCTTGTTTGGCGTTGGCGGTGGCATGATTATCGTGCCCGCATTGGTTTGGATTTTTACCGCTTATGACTTTTCGCCAGAAGTAATCACCCATTTGGCCATTGGGACATCACTGGCGACCATCGTTGTGACCTCGATCAGCTCACTGACTGCCCATAACAAGCGTGGCGGCGTGCGCTGGGAAGTATGGCGCAAGATGGCGCTTGGATTGGTCATTGGGAGTTTGGTCGGCGCTGGTATCGCGGATATGATTGATGGACAAGCACTACAGGCTATCATCGGTTTCGGTGCGTTATTGGTCGCTTTAAAAATGCTGTTCTTCTCTAATAAAGAACAGGTGGGTAAACCGTTACCATCGGCTGGCGTTCAGTTTGGTGCTGGTACTGGCATTGGGATGGCGTCCTCTATATTCGGTATCGGTGGCGGCAGCTTAACCGTACCGTTTTTGAACTGGGCAGGACTACCAATAAAACAATCGGTCGGCACATCAGCGGCGTGCGGTCTGCCGATTGCATTGGCTGGCGCTGCTGGGTTTGCTTGGTTCGGTCAAGACGTGGTCAATCTGCCTGAGGGTACGATAGGGTTCGTCCATGTCACAGGATTCTTATTTATTTCAGTTGCCAGCTTTGCGATGGCAAAAGTTGGTGCCAAACTGGCTCATGTGTTGCCTGCTCTGATGCTTAAGCGCGCGTTTGGCGTGTTGTTAATATTTGCTGGAGTGCAATTGCTACTGAGTGGATTGGGTGCTCTATAGTGAAAATAAGTTTTGATAAAATTAGTATGCAAATCATGAGACATTATTAGTATGAAAGCTGCAGAAAAATATCGCCGAGTTTTTGGATCAATGAATCATCTAAAAGACCAGTTATCATGGACGACTGGGCTCTCTAATATGGTGGAGTTTTTGGCATGGGAGCCGCAGCGTATTTTAGGTGTCACTAAAAAGCAATACGTACGCCAAATCATTGAGTGGGCGGCCCATCCAGAGGTAAGGGATAAAAATATAGAAGAGATTGAGCAGTCAGTCATCAAAAAGCTCAATACAAAAATGAATGAGACTGAGCAGCTAGAGACGTATTCAACGCAAACGATGGGTATCTGTAATGCGAGAGAGGCCGTTCGCCGCGTTAAGTTTTTTTCTGAAGACTACCTAAATAAAGAATTCGATATTTTTCTGAGTTTGTGCAGTGATGTTTATCTGAACTTATTTTATCAGCAATTTATCAGCTTTGAGCCAAGTGAGGCATGGTCGACACATGGTAATAGCGGTATGTTTGAAAACAGTACAGAGCTAAAAGCAATGTATATGGACAATCTAGCCTACAACCATCAGGCGAATGTATTGATAGCGAATGAGTTAAAACTCGCTGGCCGAAAAAACCCAGACCCAATCCTAAAGTACTGTTTGATGTATGAGCATTTATTAGAAAAGGGCTTTATCGAGAAAGGGGCAAAGTTTTTGCTGTTGTTTATCGGCGGTGACGCGCTAAAGCAAAATAAGCAAACGCTCGTAGATCGGGAGCTTGCCCTATGTCATAAACGACCAAGGAAGTATCAATATCTATTAAGAACAGAACTGTTAGAAATAGTCGATCATTTAGAAGTGGCAAGTATCTCTTGGTCAGCCTTTATAGAGTTTAATAATCGCTACTTAGCAGAAAATGATGTCTGCCAAGTGGAGCAAAAATTGCTACGAGGGTTCCACCAAAGCCTCGAATCAAAATCGTTTATGCAGTTATCAGTTTAACCCTAAAAAACCAGTACAATTTCAGGTAGAATAGCCGCCTGTTTTTGCTAAGTTTATTGACTCTTCATGCGTTTAAAATCTCTAAAGCTGGCAGGCTTCAAATCCTTTGCCAATCCGACCACTTTTACTTTTCGTCATGGTATCACCGCCATCGTCGGGCCGAATGGCTGTGGCAAATCCAATGTGATTGATGCCATCCGCTGGGTGCTGGGCGAGACCTCTGCCAAGCAGTTACGCGGTGGGGCGATGAGTGATGTTATCTTCGCCGGTACGCAGGACAAAACAGCAAAAAGCGTCGCCAGTGTTGAGCTGACATTTGAGCATACTCAAGATGAGCAGACTGGCATTCGCCATGAATTTAACTTGTATCAAGAGCTGTCTGTTCGCCGTCAGGTAAATAAAGATGGTCGCTCAGATTATTTTATCAATGGCACGCGTTGTCGCCGCCGTGATGTGGTCGATGTGTTTTTAGGTACAGGACTGGGCGCGCGTAGCTATGCGGTGATTGAGCAAGGCATGATTGGGCGCATCGTCGAGTCTAGTCCTGTGCAGCTGCGTGAGTTTATCGAAGAGGCCGCAGGCGTGTCTCGTTATCAAGCGCGCCGTGGAGAGACGCAAAAGAAGTTAGAGAAGACAAAAGACAATCTAGCGCGCTTGCACGATATGCAAAGCGAACTACTACGCCAACAGAAAACACTGTCTAAACAGGCAGCTAGTGCGCAGCGTTATGAAGAATTGGCTCTAACGCTAGCTGATATCGAGCAGCAGCTCGCTATTCAGCAGCTCTATCAAGCTAAGCAAGCGCATCAGCAGCAGAAAGTAGCGCATGAATGCAGTGCCGCTGAGGTATCGACACTTCAAGCTGACTACGACACGCTTAAAGCTCAGCAAGACAAGCTCACTGCTCGTATCAACCAAGAGCAATGGCTCAAAGACGACGCCCAAAGCGCTCACTATCAGCAGCAGCTGGGCTATCAACAAGCGGAACATGAGCTAAGTGATGCTAAATCACAGTTGACCGCTATTGAGCAGCAACTGACTAGCTTGACTCAGCAGCGCGAGCAATCACTTGCTGACATTGGGAGTTTACAGTCTGAACAAGCTGAGCAGAATCAAGCGCTAGAAGCATTACGCCCGCAGCTTATTGAACTGACAGATAAGCGCGATGACTATAAACGTAATGAGCAGCCATTGCAGCGCGCGTGGCATGAAGCGCAAAACAATCTGTCACGCTTAAAAGATAAAGCCCGTTCGTTTGAGCAGCAGCAAGCTATCAACACTCAAGCACAAAAACGCCATCAGCAAAGTCATGATAAATGGCAACGCCGCGAGCAAAACTGGCAAAATCTGTGGCAGCAACTACAGCAGTCTATAGCACCATCTGACCGTACTAATGTGAGTAAGACAGATAAGGTGCAAGACTTCAGTCAAGTACTAGAACAGCAAGTCACTGAGCTAAGCATGCAGTTGCAGCAAATTGAGCGTCAATGCGAAGCCGTCGATGAACGATTATCCGAGATACAACCGCAAGCGCATAGTTTGCAGCAAAGACTAAACGTACAACAGAGCGAGTTGAGCAATGATGAAAAGCATCATGCACTACTAGCAGGTGAGTACGATACTCTGCATCAGATATTGCATCCGAAACCTACACAGCCGCCGCAGCAATCAGAAAAGTCGAAAGTTACCGCGACAGATAATGCAAATAACGATGGCATATATAATCAGCCATTAACCATTGTAACGCTACGTGAGCAGATTGAGCTAAGTGCGAAGGGACAGGAGCATGCGCCGCTACTCGATAGTATCTTGGCATTATGGTTAGACAGTCATGTACTGGTTGCTAACCAACAAGCGAATCAACAAGCTAACCAACAAGCTAACCAAACCAGGCAATCAGACTTTAATGACGCTAACGGCATTTCTCAACAAGCTAATAGCTTATGGCAAGCGCTTGAGCATGACGTTGCAGATTTACTGGCTTATCAAACCGCACAAACTACACCTACTAGTGCAAAAGATAAAGCTTTAGTAGAGACAGGTCATAGTTTATGGTTACCTGCTACGCAAAGTAATACTAGTGAAAATGCGTTCATCAGTGAATTGCCAAATGGTATAGCTGACAAAGTATTGCCATTAGCGCAGTTGATTATTCAACCTACGCTTGCGGTTTGGCAGCAGTGCTATCTATATACGGCGCAGTTTGAGATCAGTCAGCAGCCTGAGATTGACACATTTATTGATGTATTAAAGTTATTGCCACCGTCCGCTATATTGCTTACCGCAGATGGCTGGCTGATTAGTCGTCATGGAACGATCAATTTAGGCAAATTTGCTAGTGCACAGGACGAGCAGAACGATGGCAATAGCCAATTCCTTACGCAGCGTCTGCAACAGCGTATGCGCTTACAAGCGTTAGAAGACTTGCTTGATGAGCTGGAAACCAAAATACAAGACCAGCAAAAATCTATTGCAAAAGATCAGCGCGATTATGATGCGTTAATGGTTAGCTTGGAAGAAACGCGTGCGCAAGCTGAGCAGTTAACCCGTGATAAGCATAAATACCAGCAGCAATTGACGACCGAGCGAGCCAACGTCGAGCGCTTGCAAGCAGATAGCCAACGTCTGAACGCTGATAAAGTAGTGCTCGAGCAAGAAAAGCAAGAACTGGCACAAGAGCAACAAACCCTCGAGCAAGAGCAGCAGCATATCGAAAGTGAGATCGCCACACTCACTCCGCAAATAGCAGAGGCACGAGCGACAACTCAGCAATTGCAAGCTGAGCGCAGTGAGCTAAACCGCGCCCGTCAAGCTGATGACGACGCATGGCAAGCATTGCAACTGCGTATCCAGCAATACGAGACGCGCTTGGAGCATAGCGTTAGTAGTTTAGTTCGTGCGACTGAGCAACATGACAAGTCGTTAGAAAATGAGCAAAGCCTACAGACGCGTCATGAGCAGCAGCAGGCTAAATTGCCAGAGCTACAAGCAGCATTGCAGTCTGTACAGACAATACGCGATGATCAGCAAGTGCTATTGACCGAGCGTGATACTGCGCTAACAGCACTGAAACAAAAGTACGCTGAGCAGCAGACAGCACTTGATAAATTGCAAAATACATTGCAAACGCAGCAAAGTGAGCTTGCCCGTCATGCTACTGAGCTGGCACTGAGTGCTGCACGGTTAGAAGACGCCAGTACGCACACACAAAGCGCTTTAGATGCCTACTATCAAGTAAGTCATAAATATAAAGCGCAAGCAGAGCAACCACAACAAAGCATGAGCGTCTCAAACCTGCTGGCAGATTTCATCGCTCATGATCGACGCGTCCGTCCAGACAAAATCGCTGAACTGGAATCCGAGCAAGCCAAGTTAACTCAGCAGTTGAGCAAGATTGGGCCAGTCAATTTGGCAGCAGTCGCAGAGTTGGATGAGGTAAACGAACGTTTAGAACCACTCGCACAGCAGACAGCAGATATCGCCGCTAGTATGCAGACGTTGACGGAAGCGATTGCCTCTATTGATGAGACGACCAAGACGTTGTTCATGCAGACGCTTGATGCGGTTAATAATGAACTGGCCAATTTATTTGCCAAAGTTTTTGGCGGTGGACAGGCTAGTCTGACGTTGAACACTGACGAGATGCCAGCCAATACGCCAAAGTCAGAACAGTGGCGGGCAGGGCTTACCTTAATGGCACAGCCGAAGGGTAAGCGTAATAGTCGTTTAGCAGTACTATCGGGCGGTGAAAAAACCCTTACTGCGCTGAGTTTGATTTTTGCGATATTTAAGCAGCACCCTGCACCGTTCTGTGTGCTTGATGAGGTTGATGCACCGCTAGATGATGCCAACGTCGCGCGCTTTACCAGTCTTATTCATGAGCTAGCAGATGATTTACAGTTTATCTTTATCAGTCATAATAAATTAACGATGCAAATTGCTGATGAGCTAAAAGGCATAACTATGCCAAGTGCAGGCATTTCTACTCTAGTCAGTGTGTCGCTTGATGAAGCCGCGCGTTACGTAGAGAGCTAAGAATAAAATAGTTGTTACCAAAAGTACTATGAGAATCAGCACGATGCAAATATAATCAATCAATTGGCATAAATGCGATTAAGCTTGACCTCAGTCCAGCATACTGGTTATAAAGTACACAATGTGGTGACGATATAGGTCAGCCATGCTAGAATATTGCCATTTATGCTCGTTTGTGTATTCCCTTTTGTTATATATACTAGGATGTATTTATCATGACCGTTATTCAGTTTATATTGATTGCCATTGCCGCGTTTATCGTGCTCGCAGGGCTGTTTATGGTCATGCGTAGCTTTAAGCGCCGCGGTGCTACCGAAGCTGCTGCGGTCAATTATGATAAAAATGGTATTCCGATCATACCGCGTCACGAGCGCAACATCGTTGATCAACCAGATCTTGATGACACAGTCGCAGGCGAGACGAGCATCGGTCCTGATCGTAGTTATTTGGATGCCGTCGTTGAAGAGGATCCATTGACGCAAGCGCATACCAACGTTGATGCTCAACTAACGGCTGAGCGTGACTATGTAGCAGCTGACGATCATGATGGTATCGATGAAGCTGACTATGCGCGCTGGCAAGAAGAGCAACGCCGCGCCGATAATACTGAGTTCGTAGAAGTCGCAGATCAGATGCATATCGAGCAAGAGCCCGATGCGTTTTCTAGCCTAATGTCAGCGACTGATAGCCTGATGCCAACCATCGATACGGCAGAAGAGCCAAGCTTCGATGACAACAGTCCCATATTGGATCAGCATCTATCAGAGTCAGGTGATGACGCGCAAAACGGCCCACTGATTAATGCTAAAGACAATATCAATATCACTATCTTGCCGCACCAATATCGTGACCGTCCAGCGGCGATTATCCGTGGTCGTGACCTACTAGCGTTGATTGATAAATATGGTCTACGCTATGGCGCGATGAATATGTTCCATCGCTATGAGCAAAAAGATGGTACAGGTATGCTGTGGTTTAGCATGATGGGTATCACTGATAGCGGTATCGCGCCATTTGATCCGCATAGTGTCGCGACCAACACTTATAACGGTGTCGTCGTATTCTTATCATTACCACATCCACAAGCCGTGCGCAGCTTTGATAGTATGATGAGCATTGCTTATATGATGGCGAGCGATCTGGACGCGATTATACTTGATGAAGAGAATGAACCAATCACGCCTGAATACAAGCAGCAACTACGTAACCAAGTCCGTGATTATGAGGGCTAGGTGCTTAAAGGCTACAAGCTACGAAAGTTAAAAGCTGATTAATATCAGAAGTTATATAAAGGGCAAATAGCGATTAACGTTATTTGCCCTTTTTTAATGGCCTTTAGTTTCTGCAAAATATTATCCGAGTATCCTACAAACTTGTTATCATATCGACATCTTGAATTGCAAAAAAGACACCGACTATGACTGACGCCACCTTATCAAATAATTCCAAAAATCTATCTACCCAAGTAGAAAACCAAGCACCTGCGACATCTAACATATCTAGTTCAACCGATGGCAATACAGACAATAGTACAAAGATTGTCTCGAAAATGCGTGCACTTATTGAAGCATTAAAAACGCATAACTATGCCTATTATGTGCTCGACAATCCGATATTAGAAGACAGCGAGTACGATCAATTACGTCGCTCATTGCTTGAAATCGAAGAAGAATACCCAGATTTGGTACAGCCAGACAGTCCAATCAATCAAGTCGGTGATATGCCGCTATCGGCCTTTACACAAGTCACGCATGATATTCCGATGTTGTCGCTGGGCAATGTCTTCGACTATGACGAGCTACATACCTTCATGCGCCGCGTCAACGATCGTCTCAGTGACTCGCAGCAAAATCCCGAGTACGAGATGGAGCTAAAGCTTGATGGACTGGCAGTTTCACTGAAATATGAGCACGGAAAATTTGTCCAAGCAGTCACGCGCGGCGATGGGCAGACAGGAGAGGATATCACTCAAAATGCCAAAACCATTCGTAATTTGCCACTATGGATAGCTGATGCTGCTGATATTGAACTGTTAGAAGTGCGCGGTGAAGTATTGATGCCAAAAGCAGGGTTTGAGCGTCTTAATCGATTGGCAGAAGAGAACGAGGGCAAAACTTTTGCTAATCCGCGCAATGCTGCTGCTGGTAGCTTACGTCAGCTAGATCCAGCGATAGCAGCCAGTCGTCCATTGGCATTCTATGGCTATTCGGTCAATCAGGGTTTGCCTGAGAATATCGACACACAGTCAGGGGCGTTAGCATGGCTTACCGAGCTTGGATTTACGGTCAGCGCTGTAGAAGTGGTAGCAAATCCACGTACCGCGCAGACGTATTATGAGTCAGTGATAGAAGGGCGTAGCGATTTACCATTTGAAATAGATGGTATGGTGATCAAGGTCAACAGCCTTGCGTTACAGCAGCAGCTTGGCTACCTATCACGCGAGCCACGCTGGGCAACTGCTTATAAATTCCCTGCCGAAACGGTGATGACATTTCTCAACGATATTGAGTGGCAAGTAGGACGTACAGGTCAGATAACACCAGTCGGTAAGCTTGAGCCTGTAAAAGTCGGCGGCGTCACTGTCAGCAATGTCACTTTGCATAACTTTGGTGAGATTCAGCGTTTAGATGTGCGCGCAGGTGACACGGTCAGCGTCCATCGGGCAGGTGATGTCATCCCAAAAGTGACTCGTGTCTGGCACGATCAGCGCCCAGCTGATAGCGAACCAGTCACGCTACCCTCTACTTGTCCTGTCTGCGACTCTCCTGTGGTGCTGCCTGAAGATGAAGCATTGGCACGCTGTACGGGTGGACTATTTTGCCCAGCGCAGCAGACCGAGGCGCTTATTCATTTTGTCTCACGTCGTGCGATGGATATCGATGGACTTGGTGCAAGTTGGCTCATTAGCTTCTTTGAGCATGGTCTGGTCAAAACTGTCGCTGATATCTATCAGTTGCACAATCATGCAGATGAAATGGTTACCTTTGAAAAACTGGGTGAAAAATCCGTACAGAATATCATCAATGCTATTGAAGCCAGTAAGCATACAACGTTGCCTCGTTTTATTTATGCACTTGGCATCCGCGGTGTAGGCGAGGGCACGGCACAAAACTTTGCTCAGCAGTTTGGTGACTTAGATAGTCTGATGGCCGCCAGTGTCGAAACTCTGATTAAAACCCCTGATGTGGGCACCATTACTGCCGAGCTTGCTTATGAGTTTTTCCGCGCACCGCACAATATCGAGGTGATTAACTCACTACTAGAAGCGGGCGTGTATTGGGACAAAGTTGAAGCCACTTCATCAGAAGGGCTGCCACTTGATGGTCAAACGTGGGTGATTACGGGCGCACTGAGCAGTATGGCGCGTGATGAAGCCAAAGCCAAATTGCAAGCGCTTGGCGCAAAAGTCTCAGGCAGCATCTCGGCAAAAACCACAGCATTACTAGCAGGTGAAAAAGCTGGCTCAAAAATGGCGAAGGCTGAAAAGCTGGGCGTTAAAGTGGTGGGCGAAGATGAGTTTTTGGCGATGGTTAAGGCGTAGATGATGAATATTGATGACATGGAAGGTCTAGACGAAGCAGCTCGAAAAGAGATTGAAGAGTTGATGAAAGTGACGCGTGAGAGTGAAAGTGATGAGCAATTCTCACTTGCTCAGAGAAAACTGGCTGAAATATTCTACAGGAATGGATTTTTGGATGAAGCTGTTAGAGTCAGTAATTTAATTCAGCCTCAGGACAATAGAGAACATTATAAAAAAGCACAATATAATATTGCTGCTGTTTATGATGAACAAGGTAATACTAGCGAAGCTCTAAAGATATGGTCGAAAATAGGAGAGGACGATTTTCCAGACATATATGCTAGGGCACAATACAATATTGGCGTTATATTAGCCGATGCAGGTAGAGCTGAAGAAGCGAAAATAGCTTGGAATAATGTTAAGCAAAATGCTAATAAGGAAGCTTATGCTAAGGCAAAATCCAACATGGCCAATCTTCTCGTCAAAGAAGGTAATGAAGAAGATGCTGATAAGGCATGGAGTAGTATAGAAAAGAATGATGACCCTGAGGTCTATGAACGTGCACAATTCAACTTAGGTGTTAGGTTAAATAGAAAAGGGAATACTAATGAAGCTTTAGATATATGGGGAAGAATAAAATCTGAAAATTCCTTAGAAATATTCAATCTTGCTCAATATAATATCTGTACGGTATCTATGGAAGACACACAGTATCAAAATATTGATAGGGCTGAAAATGCACTCCAGAAAATTGTAGACGCGTATCAATACGAGAGACTTTGTTTGGCTAAAATTTGTAGGTTAATTAGGCATGATTCTACCAATAGTATTGGAAATAATTTGTTATTACTACTTATTAATGTTTCTAAGGTTATAGAGATACTCAAAGTGGATTTTAGCCACAGATTAACTGAGGATAAACCTGTAGAGCGTAAACTAGCTCATTACACAGGGACTGACACAACCAATTTACTACTAGCTAATGATAAGAATAAAAAACTTCCAAGTTCATTTAGACTGAACACTATAAATAATGTAAACGATCCTAGTGAAGGTAAACTTCTTTTAAATTATCTAAAAGGAGTCAAGAAGGAGTTATCATATAAATCTCAATTTGATGAAAATTTACATGCTTTTATTAGTTGCTTCACTTTTAATCACGATAGCTTGAATCAATTCAGACTCTATGGCAAGCAAGGTAATAAAGAGGCTTCTGGAATTAGCTTAGTTTTCGAAAAAGATTTTTTTCAAAAATACAATTTTATCGGAGGATTGTCATATGTGCTTTTTGAAGATAGATCGAGTATTACTGGCTCTAACTTACTTGAAAAAGCAACTGAAATTGATTTAAGTGAAGAGAAAATAGAAAAGCAGCCAGTAATGAGGTGTGTTTATCTTGATCCTACTTCCGACTATGTTCATTTAGCTCAGCGTAATCGACTAACTTTTTTTCGGGAATTTAATGATGAGTCTGTGCAGATAGGAAGTGAGCAGATAAGTAAAGCTGAACACGAATGGAAAAGCTATAAAAGCTTTATTGATAAAAAAACTGAAGATTTTAAAAGTGTCTTTATAGACCTTCAAAGTGATTATAGAACTATTACTGAAGAAGTGGCTGAGATTGAGAAAAAAAATGCAAGTTTGTCAGGTAAGATAGAAGTTCTATTAAATGAAATTCTTTTACCTCTGAAATACCTTATCAAACATTCAGCATTTCAAGAAGAGCAAGAGTGCCGTATGGTTTATATGACTTCGCTTGACGATGAAAAAGTGAAAATGGAGTTTGGCAAGTTTTTATATATTGAGTATGAAGCGGATGTAAGAGACAATCTTGATAAAATATATATTGCACCAGCCGCTACTCAATATCAACCTTATTTATCTAAATTGCTTTGCAAAAGTAAAGGTAGAAAAAAAATAAAAATCGAACTCTCAAACAATCCTTACCGCCATACTTCGTAATAAAACAGTAGCGTGTGTCATATAAATAAAAACACACGCTATTAACTTTCTACTCCACCATCTCACCATGCGCTGCTACGTCACCTTTCTTACCGTCTGGCTGAATCACGATAGGTAGTACCAACCCTTTGGCAAAGTCATCAGACAGCACATAATCATAGCGACTGGCAGCGACATCGGGCGTGGTATGAATGATAAGCGTCATATCATTGCCATCAGTTAATTCGTGCGAGACATAGGTTTCGCTGAGTTGATCCAAGGCTTTCGATAGTGCTTCGTTACTTGCCATGCTCACCGTCAGATTATGCTGAGCGGTCGCCGCATCCACTTTGAAGTAATCTGCATAATCTTGGACGTTTTGGCTATCGATGGCAAACGGATACTTATAGTTGGTAGGATCAGCTGGCTTTTCACCACTATCTACCAGTGACCAGTCTATGGTATCGGCTGTTGGCGTTGATGCGTCTGTTGCTGTCTCTGCAGCTTGCTCAGTGGCATCGACAGAATCGGTAGCATTATCGCAACCTGTTAGCACCCACATGCTTGCTGTTGCAATTACCATCATACTTATCAGACGCTTTGCCATCGAGTTACCCTTTTGATTTTTGATTATCGATCATGATTGATTTGCCCTAGCTGCTATTTTGACAGCTTTCTTTGTGCTTCTCTAGCGAAATACATCAGATGGCAAGTTTTGATATCATCAATCCTCTATAAAAGAATGACAGTGCTAACCTCGCTTGAAGTATTACAGTTACATCTGCACTCGGTTTCCTTGTACCACTTTTAAATTGAATCAACGATATAGTCAAGTCTATATAAACCCGCTACATCGTCATCCTCGCTGAGCATACTGATATATAACTTGCACTCGGTTTCCTTATATCAAAATCATATTAAACTGACTATATAACCATCTACTTGGAACTGTTTTTTATAGCTATCTTTATATACATATGGAACGAAAACGCATAAAAAAGCAGCCACTATTTAATGACTGCTTTTTGTCTGTTGAGACGATGAGCTTATCTCTAGCTGATTAGATTTGGCAGTTCACTTGATACTCTGTACCATCAGCCCATTTCATCGCAAAGATACCTTTATCACCTTTCATGTGCCATGCGTAAACGACTTCTGGGTTTGAGTCGTTTACATAGCTTGCGACCTCGCCTTTTACTTCACCGTTTAGGATGATTGGCTGCTCGGCCCATTGCACTTTTGGTAGAGTAGCATTGAGCATGACTTGTTCTTTATTGATAGATTGCTTTGCCGTGATTTTGCTGTCGTCAGTACAGGTGTATGGTGCTGGAGCCATACGATCGTAGGCGGCGGTTGCTCTTTCTGGAGTTGGCGTATCAGTCGTGTCTTGGCTCATCGGGGCGGTAGTTGCACAAGCGCTTAATAGTGCAAGGACTGGTAGGGTAGTCGCAATCTTAGCTGTCATTCTCATCGTACTCTCCGAATTTTTTCACTGGTGTCGTTTATTTGTTCTTAATTATGCGTTTAGCGTATAAGGGTTATAGTAGCGAAAAGGAACGATTTTAATGTTAGAAATTGTTTGTTACCTGTTAGCTTCGTTACCCAACCGCTGTCTAATGTAACTTATAGTTTGCAATATGATGAAAAGTAAGCAACGTTCATCGTGAAATCCGCGACCATAAAGCTTTATGCGTAGAGATTTGACGCATAAAAAAGCGCCTATTAGCGAGTGGCTGATAGGCGCTTTTTGGTTTACTTAACACATTCTGCTTCATATACTCTAAGCTGAGCATGCATTTTTATACTATGAATACTACTTGGTTTTACGCGGTGGCAGACCAGTATGCTGCGTCTGGAAGTTGCCTTTGCTGACTTTCTTCTTACTGTTTTTACCGACAGTATTCTTACCCGCTGTACCTTTCACTGATGGATTGCGGTTTGACGAGCCGTTACTGCGCTTCACTGAGTCATTACCAAGACGGCTGTTCTTTTTGCGCGCTGACTGGTAACTGTCTTGCGCTGCATCACGGCCTTCTAGATGAGCATTAAATGGAGGTATCAAGCAGCCACGGTTTTTACCAATCAAGTCGCTACGGCCCATGTCTTGCAGCGCTTTACGTAGCAGTACCCAGTTTTTTGGATCATGATAGCGAAGGAACGCTTTGTGCAGTTTTCGCTGCTTACCAGACTTGACGATATCCATGTCACCTTCACTACGGCTGACCTTATGCAATGGGTCTTTGTGCGTGTGATACATGGTGGTCGCGGTCGCCATTGGACTTGGATAAAATGCCTGTACTTGGTCGGCGCGGTAGCCGTGACTCTTTAACCATAGGGCAAGGTTCATCATATCTTCATCTTTGGTACCCGGATGAGCAGCAATAAAGTATGGAATCAGATATTGCTCTTTGCCTGCTTCCTGGCTGAACTGCTCAAACATGGCTTTGAATTGATCGTAGCTGCCCATGCCAGGCTTCATCATTTTCGACAGTACATTGTCTTCTGAGTGCTCAGGGGCAATCTTGAGGTAACCGCCGACATGGTGACTAACCAACTCTTTGACATATTCAGGATCTTTTACTGCCAAGTCATAACGTAAGCCTGAAGCAATCAGGATTTTTTTCACGCCTTTGATGTCACGGGCTTTGCGATACAGCTTGGTCAAGTTGCTGTGATCGGTGATCAGGTTTTCGCAGACATCAGGATACACGCAAGATGGCTTACGACAATTCTTCTCAATGGTGTCATCTTTACAGTTCAGGCGATACATATTAGCTGTTGGTCCGCCAAGATCAGAGATAACCCCTGTAAAGTTAGGTGCGGTATCACGAATGGCTTCCACTTCGCGCAAAATTGAGTCTTCTGAGCGGTTTTGAATAATACGACCTTCGTGCTCGGTAATTGAGCAGAAAGTACAACCGCCAAAACAGCCGCGCATAATATTGACTGAAAACTTAATCATGTCATAAGCAGGGATGCGCGCGTCACCGTAGCTTGGATGCGGTAGACGGGCATACGGCAAGTCAAACACATAATCCATCTCTTCAGTTGAGAGTGGAATCGGTGGTGGGTTCAGCCAAACATCAATTGAGGTATGCGAGTTACCCGCACCGCTACTATGACGCTGTACTAGCGCACGCGCGTTACCCGGGTTGGTCTCTAGATGCAAGATGCGGTTGGCATGGGCATAGAGTACAGGGTCAGATTTAACATGCTCATAATCAGGCAGACGAATCACCGTCTCTTCACGTGGTGGCATTTTGATCTTATGCTTACGAGCGGTCTTTGGCTTATCAAAAACATTGTCAAATCCGCGCATCTGTACTACTTGGGTATCGGTATCTACTTGTTCGGCATTGATAACTTTATCAGTGACTGGTTCAGCGACAAAACCCTGATACTGTGATGACATTGATGATGGCATGGCTTGCCCAACAGGCGAGTCTAATGGTTTATCCTGCTCGATTGAGCATTGATCGACATCCTCGGTCATCACGTAAGGATTGATAATTGGATCGACACGGCCGACAGTATCGACATCGTTACTGGCGACTTCTGTCATGTCCGCTTGCCAATGGCGACGAGTCGGTGTCAACAGGTAAGAAGTACCACGCAGCTTGCTCATTTGCTCGAAGCTATATCCTTTTGACAGACCATGTACCACATCGACGATAGCACGCTCAGCATTACCATATAGTAAGACATCGGCACGCGCATCTAGCAAGATACTACGGCGCACCTTGTCCGACCAGTAATCATAATGAGCAATACGGCGTAAGCTACCTTCAATACCGCCCAAAATAATAGGCACATCAGGGTAGGCTTCACGGCAGCGCTGGCTATAGACGATAGCCGCACGGTCAGGGCGTTTGTTTGCCACGTTGCCAGGAGAGTAAGCATCATCACTACGGATTTTGCGATCTGCGGTATAACGGTTGATCATGCTGTCCATGTTGCCCGCGG